>JBBABK010000007.1:0-19860 GCA_041657685.1 Phycisphaerae bacterium
ATAATAGAGGTATCATGCTTGACGCGGAGATGTCGCTGTCGAAACTGCGGCGGCTGGCGGCGGAATCTTATTTCGGGGATTTGTATCAGTACCAGCGGGCGATACAAAAGGCGGCGGGAGAAAGTACAACCGCGCTGAATAAAATCAAACGGCGGGTGATGGAGCTTGGCGATATTGTATTGACGCCTCGGCCTTTATTGGACGGGTATGAGCTTATGCGGCTGGGCGCCAAGGCCGGGCCTGCGCTGGGGCAGTTAGCGGAGGAGATGTACGTTGCTCAGCTTGACGGGCATATTAAGACGGCTGAGCAGGCGAGGCAGTGGGTAAAGGAGCGATTGCGAAGTGATAAATAAACAAGTCGCCGTTCCGGCCTTCGCTAAAAATATGGCGGACATAAAAAATACCCCCCCCCCAGGCATCCGCCTACGGCGGATTAAGCCTGGGGGCTAAATATTTGCAAGGCCGTGCCGGCCGCGGCTAAACGGAAATATATCAAACCCCGCCACACCCCGATGAAAGACAATCGGGGATGATGGCGGGGCTAAATATTTAAAGATAAACAAATCGCGGCTAAGCTGTAAAAGCGGGTTTTTTATTGACAGGATAGGTAATTTTAATGTAGTATAAGCTGATAGGAGTCTATTTGTATAAGTGCTTGACTGGTTTGGTTTTAAACGATTTGCGGCCTTTTAGGGGCCGGTTTTTAAACCGCGGCCGGGCAGGCGCGTCCGGGGTGGTATTATCGGTCGCTGAGCATTATTGGTAAGGGGACTTTTTATTCGGAGATTAACCGATGTCGAAGCGCAAGGCTGTCATAGGCATTTTTATTCTAACCGCAATTTTCTCGACGTGTGCATTTGCAGAGCTTGAGGATGACTGGGGCAATTTCCTGCATTACGCCAAAATCGGCAGGCTGGATTTGGCCAGGGGATACGCCAAGGCGGTAATCGATGCGAACGCTGAGCCGACCATGATACTCGATTATTATCAGCAGAATCCGCAGGCGCAGATAGTTTTGCGCAAGGCCGCGGAAAACGAATACGACCCGCAGTTTGCGGCGCTGGCACAGCAGATTATGGGGATTATCGAGCGGGGTAAGTTTATGCGGAGAAGTGAGCCGGCCACGATAGCCGAGGAGATTCGCAGGCTGAGCAGCACGGCCCGCGGCAGGCTGGAGGCGGTAAGCAGATTGAAAAACGCGGGCGAGTACGCGATACCGTTTATGCTCGACGCAATGGCGGATGAAACGCGGCGCGAAGAGCTGCCGAATATCGTCTGGGCCTTGCCGCAGATTGGCAGGGATGCGATTCGGCCTTTGGTCGCGGCGTTGCAGACGGATAATGACGCCGTGAAAATAGAAATCATTAATGCGCTGGGCGAAATCGGTTATCCGCAGTCGCTTGGTTATTTAAAATATGTTGTGGAGAATGACGAATCGCCGGAGATTCGCGCGGCAGCGACGGCAAGTATTGAAAAAATAGAACCTGCGGTGTTCCAGTTACCCGCGGCGGAGCTTTTGTACCGGTTGGGCGAGGAATACTATTATCACTCGGATTCACTGGCACCGGCCGAGGATGCGAACTTCGCAAATATCTGGTTCTGGGACGGAGCAGAGCAGCGGCTGGTGAGGCAGGAAGTTGACCGGAAGTATTTTTACGAATTGATGGCAATGCGAAGCTGCGAGTGGGCGCTTCGCGCCGATGCCGGATTCGGCAGGGCGATAGGACTTTGGATTGCTTCGTTCTTCGATGCCGAAGCGACGGGACTGGCGATGCCGGAATATTTCGGACAGGGACACGCGAGCGCATCGGTTTACGCGACGACGGCGGGGCCGGAATATCTGCATCAGGCTCTTGCCAGGGCGATTAATGATAAAAACGCGTATCTTGCGCTGCATACAATTGAGGCGCTGGCGACGACCGCGGGAGAAAGCTCGCTGATGTATCGCCTGCGGATGGAGCAGCCTTTGATGGCGGCTTTGAGTTTCGATGATAAGGCAGTCAGATATAGTGCGGCTATTGCGATAGCTAATGCGGGGCCGACGGAATATTTTGCCGAGAGCAGAATCGTCGTGCAGAATCTTGCAGATGCGCTGAAGGAAACCTCGCAGGCGGTCGGTGAGCCTAACAGCCTGTGGCAGCCGCAGATGGCGGATGAGTATGCGTTGCGGGCGGCGCAGGCGATGCTGAAATTAGGCGTGGAGAAAAATACGGTGATTGATTTGTCGGCTGCGGAGCAGACGCTGATTGACGCGACCAAAGACAGCAGGGTGCCGGTAAAGGTTCTTGCGGCACAGGTGTTGGCATATCTTAGCAGTCCGACGGCGCAGCAGGCGATTGCGGCGGCGGCGCTCAATGACGAAAATTCAACGGACATTCGCGTCGCTGCCTTCGCGTCACTGGCAGAGAGCGCAAAGAACAGAGGCAGCCTGCTCGGCGATGAACAGATTGACGCGATTTACCAGATAGTCAGTTCGCTCGATGCAGAGGAGCAGTTGCGAAGCGCGGCCGCGGCGGCGTACGGTGCACTGAACCTGCCGAGCCAGAAGGTTAAAGACCTTATCCTTGACCAGGCGAAGAACTGATAATACAATCATTTTTATTTTACCGCGGAGACCGCTGAGGTCGCAGAGGTAAAATAATTAAGATTTCGAGAGGTATTATGCTTGAGCGGTCAGGGATGAAGGATAAAATCAAAAAAACAATCACAGACCACAAGAGACTCGTCGATGTTTTTGAAAAAACGGGCATCGACGCGGCAGTTCAAATAGCTCAGGCAATCATTGATTGTTTTAAGAATGGGGGGACGGTCTATCTTTGCGGCAACGGCGGCTCGGCTGCGGACTGCCAGCACGTCGCGGCGGAGCTTGTCGGCAGGTTCAGGATGGACAGAAAGGCAATGCCGGCCGTCGCGCTTTCGACGGATACATCGCTTCTGACAAGCGTCGGCAACGATTACGGATTCGAGGAAATTTTCAGACGGCAGGTGGAGGGACTGGTCAGCAAAGGTGATATTCTCTGGGCGTTTTCGACAAGCGGCAAGAGTCCCAACATCATTTCTGCTGCGCTGCTGGCTAAAGAAAAAGGCGCAACGGTAATTTCGTTTACGGGCAGGGGTAACAGCGAGCTGGAAAAAATCTCGGATTTGTGTTTCTGCATCGATACACCCGCTGCCAGCAGTGCACAGGAGATTCATCAGCTTGCATATCATATCATCTGTGAGCTTGTGGAAGAACAAGCGGCAGGTAAGTAATTCAGATATTTTCGAAATCGAGTTCGGGCGGGGGGCCGGGGTCAACGGGTTCGGGCTGTTTTTCGATTTCGGTATCTTTGGGTTTTGGCGGTTCGTTTGGTTCAACTGGGGTTTTAGACTCTTGGCGGACAGAGTCAAAAAGAGAAGTAACGGTTTGTTCGATGTACTGTTCGAATTTGTCGGATGATACGGCTGAATGAACCAGGTGAGTCCAGCTTTCCATATACCCGGTATTTTTTTCGACTGCTGTTTGGCTGAAGCCGAGCGATTTGAACAGTTTATTTTTACTTAGCGGGCTTGAGCTGATTAAGAATACCAGGAAGCTCCATATAAGCAGTGCCGCGAGGAAGCCGAGCAGTCCGCCGCCGGCCAGGTCGATTGGTTTGGGGAAATTAACATTGAACTGGCTCAGGAAGATAATGTAAGAAATGAGATATAGAATTGTCAGGCAGATGGCGGCGGTGGCGAAGATTACGAAGATATTTCCCGCCTGTGAATTGACGCCGAGCAGGTCTCTTATCGAAGGAGCCGCGGCGATGCCGAGGTACACGGCTATTACGGAATTGAACAGCAGCGTCCAGGCTTCATAGAGGCCTTTTTTTGCCATATATGCGGCAGCTATAAAAGCCAGAATTATTCCGAGCCAGAAAATCATTCGCCGGTTCCTAAAACTCTCATTAATTCCTGTAAGGAAGTTTCGCCGTTAACAACTTTTCTCATTCCCTGCTTGCGCAGGCTGCTTTTGCCTCTTTGGCTGCCTTCTTTTCTCAGTTGTGAAAGGGCGACTTCGTTGTTCAGGATATTCTTTTTTATTGTTTCATCGATAACAAGCAGGTCGTAGATTCCTGTCCGGCCGCGGTAGCCACTGTAGTGACATTCCGCGCATCCGGCGGGCTGGAACATCATAGAGCAGTCAATCTGTCTTCTGCGAAATTCGTTTACCTGTCGGGCGTTTAACTCGGCCGGTTTTTTACAGTTTTCACACAGATTTCGAACGAGCCTCTGTGCGATAATCAGACTCAGGCCTGTCGAGAGCATAGCGGGCGTCACGCCGAGGTCCATCAATCTTATCAGGGCGGATGCGTTACTTGTGCTGTGGATTGTGGCAAGAACAAGATGGCCGGTTTGCGCGGCACGCAATGCGATTTGGGCGGTTTCCTCGTCGCGGATTTCGCCGACGCATATTACGTCAGGGTCCTGGCGGAGCATACTTCGCAGGCTTTTGGCGAAGGTAATGCCGGCTTTTTCGTTGACCTCCATCTGGCTTGCCTGAGGCAGGACATATTCGATTGGGTCTTCGACGGTTATAACGTTTCGTGTCTGAAGGTTTATTTTGTTCAGCATCGCGTACATAGTCGTGGTTTTGCCGCTGCCGGTCGGGCCGCAAAGTAGAATCATTCCGGACGGGGCATCCAGTGCGCGCATTATGTTAACCTGCTGTTTTTCGGTCAGGCCGATAGAATCGAGCTGATACCTGTTCGGGTCCTGGTTGAGAACTCTGATAGAAAGTTTTTCGCCGTTTAGTACGCCTGCGCTTGCGACGCGGAACGAAATGCTGTTACCGTCGGTTTTTGCCACGAAGGCACCATCCTGGGGCCTGCGTTTTTCGGCAATGTCCATATTGCTGACGGCTTTTATGCTGTTGATTAAGGCCTGGCAGACGGCTGCGTCGATTTGTTCGACCTCGTGGAGCACTCCGTCGATTCGGTACCGGGCGGCATAAATTGAATTATCCTTGGGGTCAATCAATATGTCACTGGCATCCTGCACGATAGCATCGTAAATTATCTGCTGAGTCAGGTCGAGTATTTGGCGGTCCTGGCTCTGCGCGCGTTCACCGTGACTGTAAAGCTCTGTGATGTTCCGGCCTGAGGAGTCGAGGATGCTGATAGGCGGGGCCTGACTGCGTCTTTTTCCGAGGTTTTCCGTGAGGGAATGAAAATGCTCCCTGATTGATTCCATAAAACCCGTGCTGGTTTCGGATGAGTTTCTTTTGATGTCTACGAGGAAAATGATAAGCAGCACAACCGGCCCGATGAAGAAAGCCAGCAGATTTGCGAACGTTTTTGCTGGAGTCGAGAGCGTGGGGTTGAGAAATATTTTCTGGACGCAGTACAGGCACAGGTAAGCCCAGGCAATCAGAAAGACGAGCTTGAATATATTAAATGGAAGCTCGACGGCTGCGAGTGGTACAGAAAGGGCAGTTATAAATAAATAACTCATAAACAAATACTTAAAAGCAAGTTCCGCTAAAGCTCTTAATCAAAAAAATAGCAAAATAACTCTCCGCAATCAAGCATAAAGAATTCCCCTGCAAATCAGGTAATATTATATCAGACAAATAATAATTTGTAAGCAAAATTGCCGTAAAAAAACGAAATACAGATAAGTGCGAAAATTTACTTTTCCGGGGGTTGTGAATCCTGAACGGCTGCGAAGAGAGAATCGCCGGTCAGTGAAGTGTCATCGGCATCCAGATCGGCTTTTGGCGGTTCGGGTTTTAAGGGGCCGACATTTTCGGGTTTTCCGTTCACCTGAACGACGAACGTCAGAGGGCCGAGGGTTAATTTGTCACCGGGTTTGACGGGGGTTTCCTCGACTGTTCGGCCGTTAACTATCGTCCCGTTGCGGGAGTTCAGGTCGCGGATTTTTATTGCATCTTTTTCTTTGACTAATCTGCAATGTTTGCGTGAGACGCTGTCGATAGGGATTCTCAGGTCACAGACTTTTCGCCGTCCAAGAACGGTGATATCGCTGGACACGGGTACTTTTTTAAAGGAACCATCCTTCTTGAGAAGCAGCAGATTTATATCCATCTGTCTTCCTTGTAAAAAGACCCAAAACCGAAACTATTGTAACCTGGTTTGGGCAGAATTTCAAGTTAATTATCATAAAAAAAGAGACTCCAAAACGCGTCGCTGCACGGCAGGGGAGTTCTCATCCTGCCAACATCGGGGATGAATATCAAAACGGCCTGCCGTTCGTAGTCCCGATGGTTTCCATCGGGACGAAGAACGGAGAGGGCGGGATTCGAACCCGCGGTAGGGACAAGCCCTACACAGCCTTTCCAAGGCTGCTCGATAAGCCGCTCCGACACCTCTCCTTATAAGTAGTCTTTAGTCGATAGTTGTTAGTCGCTAACGACCGGTAGTCGGGAAATCTAACAAACTGTGTATTTTACAGATTTTGGAAGATAAGTCCAGTTAGATTGAAAAACAGGAATGGATTATTCTTTTGGGCAAGGACGGCAAGTAGTGGCGGCAATCATTTGTTGAGCATTCTCCTTAGTTAAATTAATATTTTTGCTCATTGTCCGGAAGAAGCAGACTAATAAGATTAAAGGCTGGGAATTATAAAATTAACTTCTTTTTCCGTGGGGTAAAATAGGGGAACACAGGAAATTTTGAAGAAACACCATAAAAAGATTCTTGTCCGAATTTATGGATGATTTTATGGAAGCCCGGTTTACACGGCGAAGCGTTTTAAAGATGGGAACGACAGCGGCGGCGGCCGCGATGGCAGGAAAGCTTTTTGCGCAAAAAACAATTGAACCGCTATCTAATATGAGGAAAGGAACAAAAATGGAGCATATGAAATTTTTTACAGACGCGTACAAAAACGGCGAGTATACGCTGCCGAAACTTCCTTATGCCTATGACGCACTGGAACCTTTGTATGATGAACAGACGCTGAAAATACATCACGATAAACATCACGCGGGGTACGTTAAGAATTTAAATGCCGCCGTTTCCAAGCTCGAACAGGCCCGTGCCAATGGTGATTTTTCCAGTATACAGTCGCTGTCAAACAGTCTTGCATTTAACGGCAGCGGTCATATTTTGCATACGATGTTTTGGCATTCGATGAAGCCGGGCGGCAACGGCGGGGATATGCCTGATGAAATTGAAAGAGCATTGAATGATAGCTTCGGCTCGGCAAAAAATGCACAGGCCCAGTTCGCAGCCGCGACAAAAGCGGTGGAAGCAAGCGGCTGGGGCATTATGGCCTGGGAGCCGGTTGCTCAGAAGCTGCTTATACTGCAATGCGAGAAACACCAGAACCTGACAATCTGGGGAGTGATGCCGATACTGGTGTGCGATGTCTGGGAACACGCGTATTATCTTAAATATCAGAACAATCGCGCGGAGTGGGTCGATAATTTTATGAAACTTGCGAACTGGGAATTCGCGGCAGAGCGGCTCGCTCAAATAAAATGATTATTAAAAAGCGGTCAAAAACCAGAAGGTGCTTAGTCTTGAATGTTGGCGGGAACTTCTTGTGATTTTGCATTTTCGCCGGTGTCGATTCTCTGGACGTATTTGCGGATAATCTCGTACAACCGATCCCGGTTTATCGGCTTTGCTACGTAATCGCTGCATCCTGCTTCAAGGCATTTATTCCTGTCGCCGTCAAGCGCGTGAGCCGTTACGGCAATGATGGGACTTTTAACCCCTTTTTCACGAAGCCTTTTTGTCGCTTCGTAACCGTCAACGGTCGGCATCTGCATATCCATTAATATCAAGTCAAATGACTCTTCTGATGCCCTATCGACCGCTTCCTGACCGTCAGCCACACAGACGACATCAAATCCCAGTTTTTTAAGCAACAGACTGCTCAGTACTTCGCTCGTCTTGTTATCATCGGCTACAAGTACCCGACCGGATACTGTTTTAACAGATGATTCATCAGAAGGCGGAGGATTTTCCGAAACAATTTCCTGCAGCGGCTCTACCTTTGGCTGTTCCTGTGATTGTTCCTTCGGCTGCCCGGTTGCTGACGGCAGTGTTACAGGAATAATTATGTAGAAAGTCGAACCTTTGCCGATTTCGCTTTTTAAATAGATTTCACCGCCAAGCAGGTGTGTAAGCTCTCTCGTAATCGCCAGTCCCAAACCCGTACCGCCGTACTTTCTGGTAGTGCTGCCGTCTACCTGAGAGAACGCGTCAAAAATACTATCCCGCTTATCGGGCGGAATGCCGATGCCCGTATCCTCCACTTCGAACCGTATGAAGTGTCGGTTGTCGTTTTGGGGATGGCCTTCGAGGCCATTCGCCGGCGACAAACGAAGCATCACGTGACCTTCGGAAGTGAATTTCATCGCGTTACTGAGAAGATTGAACAGACACTGTCGCAGACGAACCGGGTCGGTTCGCATATCATCAGGCAGGCCGTTCGCGTATTCGACCTCGAATTTAACGCCCTTCTTTTGCGCCATCGGTTTCATTAAATAAGTTATGTCTTTCAGGAGTGATTCCAGACCGAAATCTACCGCCTCGGCTTCGAGCTTGCCGGCCTCAATCTTGGAGAAATCGAGAATATCATTTATAAGTGTAAGTAAATTATTCGCAGCAACTTTTATTATCTCCACATATTCTTTCTGCTGCTCAGAAAGTTCTTCATCCATCATAATATCCGCGAAACCTATTATGCCGTTCATCGGTGTCCTGATTTCGTGGCTCATATTTGCAAGAAATTCGCTCTTGGCCTGATTCGACAGCATCGCTTCTTTGGTCATCAGGTTGGCACGCTCGATTGATACCTGCAGTTGTTTATTTACCAGCTCTGTTTCAGCCTGCAACTCCTCAGCTCGCTGCTTGGCCTGGCGAAGTTTTAATTCTGTCTTTTTGCGTTCGATTGTATATCGTATAGAGCGAACGATGAGGTCTTTAAGCAGTTTGCCTTTTGCAACATAATCATCGGCTCCCGCTTTAATGGCGTCGATGGCCCGTTCTTCATCTTCCAGACCGGTAAGAACCACGACGGGGACTTCGGCATTTAGCTTTCTAAACTTTTTGACCGTTTCGATTCCGACACTGTCGGGCAGACCAAGGTCCAGCAGAACGACATCGAATTCCTGCTTAGCCATATGCTCGGCTGCCTGGGCAAGCTGCTCGGCTTGTTCAATTTTGAACTTAACCTGTCCACCTGAATCGGACAGAGCAAGTTTGACGAGTTTGCGGTCTAAGGCATCGTCATCAATTAACAATACAGATATTATGGTCATTCTTTCGGTCCTGGTCGTGTTCAATATGCTTGCAGATAACAAACCAATAATCAGTCAGGTCTTCGATAACTTTTTGAAATTCATCAAGCGATACGGGTTTTTTCACGTATCCCGCAGCCTGCAGTTTGAAACTTTCTATAATATCCCGCTCCGAGTCCGAGGTCGTCAAAATCACCACCGGTATAATATCGAGGGCGGGGTCCGTTTTAATAACTTTAAGCAGCTCTTTGCCTTGGAGGCCCGGCATATTCAAATCGAGCAAAATCAAGTCCGGCATCGGATATTGCGGGTCGCCCGCCTTGCTTTTCTCAAGGTAATTAATAGCTTCTTCGGCAGTAGCGGCAACCTTCGGCTCGTTCGCTATATGCTCTCTTCTGAACGATTGTTTTATTAGTTTCTGGTCGCCCGGGTCATCTTCGACCAGAAGAATAACCGCCGGTTTAAAATTCTTCATTACTACTCTCCTTGTTTTAGAGCCTTGTCAGAACGATAACTTCATCTGAGAGGTCACTCGCATCGGACAGGTAATCTTAATCTCTTTTAACCAGCATAGATGTTGCGAACCAGTATTGCGTCAGCTTCTGAATAATACGGCGAAGTTTTTCCAGGCTTGGCGATTTCTGCACGTAACCGGCGGCTTGCAGCTTGTAGCTTTCTTCTATATCCTGCTGAGCGTCGGAAGTCGAGACAACTACAACCGGTATGCCGCGAACCTGCTCGTCGGATTTCATATTCTGCAGGAATTTTTTGCCTCCCATTCCGGGCATATTGAGGTCGAGCAGGATAATGTCGGGCATCGGCGAAGATTCGTCGCCGTCTTTTGCCCGCTGCAGGTATTCGAGGGCCTCTTCACCCGTTCCGACTATCTGCAGACTACTTTGATACTGCTGAAGCCGCAGCGCATATCTGACAAGCTTCTGGTCGCCGGGGTCATCTTCGACCAATAAAACAACTGCCGGTTTGTTATCTTCCATTGTATGCCTCCTATAATGTTATCTGCGAATCAGCTTTCGATGCCGTAACAACAGCCGACTCATCGGCAACCGGCATCGTAAACCAGAATGTCGAACTTTCACCATAAACAGAGTGGACACCGATTTCTCCGCCGTGCCGTTCTACGATTTTCTTGCAAACGGCCAGCCCGATTCCGGTACCTTCATATTCTTGTTTGGTATGCAGCCTTCGGAACATCGTAAAGACATTATCGTACTGTTCTTCAGGAATGCCGATGCCGTTGTCCTGAACTTCAACGCGTATTTTGCCGTCATCCTGAGATATCGAACGGATGGTTATCACAGGAGTAGTATCGGCCTTTTGATATTTAAGCCCGTTTGCGACGAGGT
Source organism: Phycisphaerae bacterium (assembly GCA_041657685.1). Classification (GTDB taxonomy): domain Bacteria; phylum Planctomycetota; class Phycisphaerae; order Sedimentisphaerales; family Anaerobacaceae; genus JBBABK01. Next base: position 10,600 of record JBBABK010000007.1, read on the forward strand.
TCTGCATAAGCTGACGAACCTGGGCCGGGTCGCAGTTGATATGATGCAGAGTCTCCGGGACGCTGACTTGTGCATTGGTTTCTTCAAGCTTAACCGACAGCTCGAAGCTTTTTAATTCTTCTACGACCTCGTTAAGGTCCACAACCTCGAAAGCCACGCCTTTTGTGGTGACTCTCGAATATGTCAGCAGAGCTTCTATCATCTGCTGCATCCGGCTTGCGCCGTCTATCATAAAGTCGAGATTCTCTTTATCGTCCGCTTCGAGCTTGTCACCGAGACTGGCGGTAAGCATCTGGCCGAACGCGGATATTTTTCTGAGCGGCTCTCTCAAATCGTGTGAAGCCACATAAGTAAATTCCTGCAGCTGGCGATTCGACTGGTTAAGTTTTGTAATCATTTCTTCAAGGTCGGCGGTGCGTTCCGTGACTTTCGCTTCGAGCTGCTTGTTCGCATCGACAAGGGCCATATCGCGATGCTGAATCTGATCGAGCATTTCATTAAATGCGTCAATGAGCAAACCGATTTCGTCGTTGCTGACCTTCGCGCCGCGAACCGAATAGTCCTTGCCCTCGGAAACTGCCTTGGCAAGCTCGGTTAGTTTGACAATCGGCTTTGAAACAACAGACTGCAGCCGAGACGAGATGAAGTATGCCGCTATAAGACTGATGCCTACAATTATCAGAATGATTTTGATACTGCTGGACAGCATTACACGAAGCGGCTTAAGGTCGCTGCGGATGCAAACCGTGCCTATTATCTCTCCGTCGAGAATTATGCGCTTGTAAACGGTCAGGTAATCACCTTCGAATTTATAACCGTCTTCGCGGATCGTTTTAGGCTGTACCCCCTTATCCGAACCGTACCGATAGTACGCAGCCATAAGCTCGGAGTTTTCGTCGTATATTCCTCCGAACACAATCGAAGAGCCGACTTTGAGCGAACTCAGTGTTTCTTTGGCGTCCTCGGAATCGTCGAACGCCACCGAAGCTTTGCAGGTCTCGGCGAGAGTTTCGGCCTGTGCGGATATGTTCATAACCATCATCTGCCGCAGAACCTTCCATTCATAAGCGGTAAAAGTTCCGCCGGCGATGATTAATGTTGCAACACAGGTCAGCATTATAATTAAAGCCAGCTTGTGGTTTATGGTCATATTATGAGCCGCGGCCATTATCAGACGGCTTATCGTCCTTCTTTTAGGCAATGTCATAGGGTTTTTGTCATTCATTGCCTAACCCTCTCCTTCTTCTGTTACGACCCGCCTGGCCAACTTCAGCAGCTTGGAACGCAGCTTGATATCTGCCCGCGTTGCTGCCGGTAAGTTTATTTCAAACCGGATTTTCTCCTCGTACTCGACGAAGTTGATAATCCCGCCGGCATCGAGAAAGCTGTCATCCTCGCCGACAGTGAGCACCGGGTAGTCTTTAACAACATTGAGAATCCTGGTGATATCCTTCTTTTCGCTGCTGCTGACAAACAGCACGTGACAGTCTTTTAATATGTTGGGGTCGCTTATCTGGTCGAAGGATTTGAACATGCGGACCTGAACGGAACCTTTGGACTGAATATCCTTGAATGTCTTACATTCGGGATAGCTGCCTACTACAAAAATAATCATAGGCTGATTGGCGTCTTTTACCTTTTCCTCCGGCCAATCGGCGAATTTTATAAAATTATAAAGGAACGCTGCTTTAACTTCGTGTTCAGGATATGTATCGGCACCGGATGCTAAAGTGTAGGCGCAGAACACCAGGACTATACCCACGATTGGTATCGATGTTCTGCAAATTTTCATTTTCATTTACGTCGTTCCTTGAAGCAAAGTTGACCTTGGTATTTCGGCAAAGGCTGTATGGGCCATAAGTTCATAAATTGAGCTATTTTAATTGTTAAAAAACGGATATGTCCGATAACGTTTTCCGATGTATCCAGATATGCTTGTACATAGCGCAAGAATATACTTTGGCAGCAAAAAATGTGGGATTTTTATGTTTTGAGGTTGCTGAGAACCAAAAAAGAATTGCACAGCTTAAGCCGGATGTTATTAAAACGAATTTCTAAAAACTGTCTAACAAATTTTTATTTTAAATTGCATCCGATAACAGCGTCAGTTTTGTCTGTTCTCCGTCAGATAATTAAATCAACAGACCTTCTTCATTCAGTCTTAATCTTTAGTTCAAATTAAAATGTTTTAACATTCGGCGTTACCCGAAACCAGTCAAAGTCGACATAACCCACAAGCTCTTTGGTGGCGTAGTTAAAAAGGCAAAATTTGTTCCCTGTAAAAACAGCGAGCTTGAACTGCATACTCAATTCATTGCCGAGCTTCGTAAATGACTGATTATCCAAACTATACGAAAAAGTCGCAATGCCAGTGCCGCTAACCGTCTCTTCACCGTAATACATAGCAGCGCCGGAACCATAAAACGGGTCAGCTCTAAGATAAATTGTCGAAGCGTTTACCGGCACCGAATCGATAGTTTTGCCGTTATTGACCATTACGACATAATTCAGTCCGTCTGTTTTCTTTATGCCAATATAAGCGTACGGGTCCTGAAAAATCGCCAGGCCGGCAACATCGCCATCCTTCATATTGCCAAAATCCATTTTGACAGTAGCAACGGTGGCGACTGAATCGGAATAATATGCAAACATCCTCTGGGTGAGTGTGTTGCGGGCTTCGGGCAGATTTTCCACAACTTTGACTGTTTGGAGTCTCAGGCTGCCGGGGTTTTGTGTCAGCGACCACTTATCAGGAACAGGATTATGGTTCCATCCCCATTGCATGCCTAATTTTTCGCTTTCGAATTCATCGGATGTTTCGAGAGTTTTTGCCGGGTATTCTTTTCCTACATCCGGTTTTTTATATGTTACGACTGCTTTGCCGTCTACTCCGACCATCGGCCAGTCGTCCTGCCAGGTGACGGGTTGTAACGAAGGGAATCGTCCGAACGGGCCGCTGTCGACAAAAAGCATAGTCCACCACTGCCCGGTTTGCGTTTGTATGAGGGCGCCCTGATGTATTCCGTAATTCGGGCCTTTGGTGGTGTCCCTGATTACGACCTTTTGTTCATAGGGGCCATAGATGTTTTTCGAGCGGAGTACAACCTGAAAACCGTCCAGGCCTCCATAGGTGCAATAGAGATAATAGTAGCCGTTGATTTTGTATACGTGGGAGCCTTCGAGGCCGTTGCGAATATCGCCGGTGAATACCAGATGGTCTTCTCCTTTTGCGACGAAGTTCGAATCCAGCTCAGTTATACTAATTTTGCCGTATCCGTGGGCTACGTAAATTTTGCCGTCGTCGTCGAAAAACAGGCCCGGGTCATAGAATCCCCTGGGCAGATGTTTGATTTCCCAGGGGCCTTCGGCCTTGTCGGCTGTGCAGATGAAGCCGCCTTCATCCAGCGTGATGAATAACAGATAGAACTTGCCGTTGTGATATTTCAGGCTGGTTGCCCATTGGCCGTGGCCGTATCGATTGCAGCCGTCGAGGTCGTAGCAGGGGCTGAAATCAAAACGCGGTACGGCATTGGAGCAATACTCCCAGTTCACAAGGTCATAGGACTTGAGGACGGTCACGCCGGGGAAAATAAACATTGTCGTGGATACGAAGTAATAGACATCGTCTACCAGGATGATATCCGGGTCGGGGAAATCGGCGGCAATGACCGGGTTGGTATATGTTCCATCTGCGTTGTCGCTGTGGAATTTTATTTTCTTCGGAACAGTTGGGGTGGGTGTATCACTATTGCTATATTGAGAGAATGTCGAAATGTCTACGGGTTTGAAAAGAAACTGCGAAAATAAGTACAAGCCGTTTTTCCAAACTTTGAAATCGTGTACGCCCGGCTCGATATAAAAAATATGTGGGATATTATTCGATATTAAATAATCGTGAGTACGCTGACTGATTGTAATCAGATTATCATTATCGCCGCAGGAAATCCAAAGCAGTTTTAGTTTCTCTTTTGCCTCGTTGGGATCGGGGACTAAAATTTGCGGCTCTTTGGTATTGGGTGCAGCTGAGAAACTTCCGACCCAGGCGAATGTGTCCAGATTGCCTAATCCAAAATTCAATGATTGTCCGCCGCCCATCGATAATCCTGCGATTGCACGCTTTTCTCGATCGGTATAAACAGGGTAATTTTTTTCTATGAAAGGAATCAAATCACTCAACAAATCCTGTTCGAACGTTGCGAAGGCCTCCACCTTTTCTTTGTCAAAGATATTGCCAACAGCCCGGTCGTTCTTCATCGCCCTGCCGTTGGGCATAACAACAATCATCGGCTCGATTTTGTTCTCGGCGTAAAGGTTGTCCAAGATGATTTCAGGATGGCCCCCGTTGAGCCATTCCTTCTCATCGCCGCCTATACCATGCAAAAGATAAAGCATGGGATACTTTTTGTCCTCCGAATATCCGGGAGGGGTATAAATGACGGCCTTGCGCATGGTGCCGACGGTTTTCGATTCGTAGCTGACGGTCTCGACTTTTCCGTGCAGTATATCAGGGCGCAAAGTATCAAAGCCTGCCGGGGCGTGTTTTGTAACACTCTGTGCGTTAGCAGGAAAACTAAACACCAGTAAGACAAAAATCGGATAAATCAGTTTTTTCATAGTTGGCCCTCAGTTTTCAAAAAACGCCCTTAAATTTCACGCCGGCCTGCCGGGCGAAGTCCCGATGTTTTCTATCGGGATGCAGACCGGAACAGCAGAACTTTATTTTGGCAATATATTCACTATTACTCTTTTATACCTCGATAATTGAGGCTCACCTTTGTCTGTAACTCTCAAAATAATATGAACAGTTTCGTTTCTTTCAACCTCAGGAGCTGTCACGTAAACTCCATGTGCATTCTCAGGCGGGCCCATTTTTATCAATTTTTTATATGAACCAGCCTCTGGATAGTTAAACCATAGGTAACTGAGATTATCTCCATCAGGATCAGTAGAACCGCTGGCATCCAAACCAAAGCCCTCCCCTGATTTCACCGTTATTTTTTCGGGATGCCCTAATACAGGAACTGGCGGATGATTGGTTTGCTCATATGATTTTACACACCAATCCATTCGGGCGGCAAAATCATTTTGAAAGTCATCTCGCCAACGCCACAAAGTCACTTTATTATCGCTGAAGGAAACGTCACTTTTTCCAACCGCTCGTCCATAGTCTTTATAAATATAGGGAGTATAACTATCAATTGCATTCGTCCAGATTTCCCTTGTCTCGGGTGCTAATGGAACATCCGAATCTCCTTTCTTAGTCTTAGCAAAATCCGGCTTGTAAAGTTCATACCGACCCCCCCAACCTCCCCATTCAGGATGCTCTGCTTCATTTAGTCCGTTAGGTATTAATGACAGAAACGATGGTGTATCCCCCTCCATCCCCCAGGCCACATCAGGATATGCAGCGCCGAGAGGGCCGTGACCTTGTTGAATGTTTTGTGCCAGCCAGCTATTGCTAATCTCATCATTGTTTATACCTTCAACAACACTATTGATTGCGCTCCATGTTGCGCTGCCGTAATTATCGCCCGGACTAACAATGTAAAACAAATCAGGGAAGTTATTCCTAATCCAAATACCACTATCATCCTGGTCGGATATTGTATAAACTCTGAGTTTGCCAATTAATTCTTTAGCTTCTGTCTCTGTTTTTGTATTTTCAATTTTATGTAATGCCTGAGCAAGGGTATTGACGCCTCCCCAAACAGATATCCACAATGGACGCTCATCTTTTTCTTCAAGTACTTTTATAATCCAGTCAGAACCTTGTGAATCTTTCCCATCGCCAACTCCCTGCATTCCATACTTTGGCAAGCCTTGTTTTACTAGCATTAAAAGCGCTTCAGCATCAGGAAAATCAGCTTCATGCTTGATAAGGTTAGGTTGTACTTTGCCATAGGCTTGAATTATTTTTTTTATTGATTCAGGATTGACTTCCGTTTTATGCCAACAAGAGGTTGTAGCAATTAATCCTTTTATATCAATTTCATTGGAATACAAAAGCAAACGAACCAAAGACTGAGTATCGTCCGGGTCAGCTTCGATATCGGTTAGGATAATTACTCTATGCTTATAGAAGATACAGCCTTCGTTGATGGAAATGCGCTCAAGAGGGGATTCTGTCGCTGTGATGCACCCGCTTTGAAGCAGGATGCTGGCGATGATTGCTGTTAACAGTATTTGGAACTGCATGAGCCGCATAATCGTCCCCTTGTAGAAATAGATAAAACCATTAGACATCAGGAATCATATATTCAAAGGCCCGCCGGAGGCAGGAGGACTTTTCAATAACTGATTTTAAACGGAGCAGGAGGGATTCGAACCCCCGTTACCCATAGGGTAAAACGGTTTTCAAGACCGTCGCCTTCAGCCGCTCAGCCACTGCTCCAATCTTTATACTATCGTCGGTTTTGCCCAATATCCTCAAAAACCGGATTTAAGTCGTTATTCAACTTTGACTTATTTTACATTCTCGCAGTCTCGTTTCAAGTTAAAACAAGCCTGTACACGAAGCTGTAATTCTCTTCTTGAAAAATTTTTTATTTTTTAGTTGACATTGCATAGTATGCAATGCATAATATGCAATATAAACTATTTTGAGATATATTAAAAAATCGTTTTTCAACTACAGGAGATGTTTATGAAATTCGAAAGTCAACTATTGAAAGGCATCGCCCCGACCGTTGTATTAGAGATTCTTTCCCGCGGGCAGATGTACGGCTACCAGTTAAGCGAAGCAATCGAAAATCGCAGTGAAAAGGTCCTAACCCTCGGCAAAGGAACCCTGTATCCGCTGCTGTATAATCTCGAAGCCAAGAAGCTGATAAAAGGCAAATGGCAGGAAAGCGAGGCTGGCAGAAAACGCAGGTATTATTCGATTACGGGCAAGGGCAAGACCGAGCTGGCAATGCAGAAACAGCAGTTGTCTGATTTGCGGCGAGGACTCGATTTGGTTTTCGGCCCTGCTTTTAGTCCCGCTTAATCTTCAAAAAAGATTCAAAAATCCCGGAGATTGAGACTATGGAAAAGTCATCGAAACAAACAATTGAAAACCTGCCTTCGAACGCGAGCGATTTTATTGAGCTGGTTGTAAAAAGGATGGGATATAGACGAAAGGTTCGCGCCGAGGTAAGGCAGGAACTGTCTGCACATTTCGAAGATGAATTGCGGGATTGTCCGGACCAGCAGCAAAGACGGGATAAAGTGCAAAAAATTATCGAGCAGTTCGGCGATGCCAAGATGCTGGGCATATTGCTCCGCCGGGCGAAGAAACGCTGTCGGCCCCTCTGGCGAACGGCAATTGTACGAAGTTTTCAGACACTGTTAATTCTCATCATCGCATTGGTCTTTTACTGCGTTTACTTGTCACTCGGCCGGCCAACCATTAAAATCGATTATGTTAAAAAGTTGACTGAAATCGCGCATCCGAAAGCGGATGAAAGTCAAAATGCCGCGGTTCTTTACGAGCAGGCGATTGCGCTTTATATAAAACCACCTGAAATTGAAATTGAGCAGAACACAAAAAATTTGCTCGACCTGATAATGGAAAAAAATGTCAATAAATTGACACAAGCAGAATCGGCGGCTTTGAGTGAATGGATTGAGAGCAATTCCAGGGCAATTGAATTTTATATCGAGGGCAGCAACAAACCTTACTATTGGCGAAGTCGAGAACCTGCCACCAGTAATATGCTGGAACTTGAGATGCCTGAACTCAGTGTGATAGGACGCTTTTCTGCTTTGGTAAGCTGGCGGGCCAAACTAAAAGCCGAACAAGGTGACATTGACGGCGCCTTCGAGGATTTGCTTGCCGTATACAGAGTCGGGCTGCATTTCAAAGGCCCGCGGACTCTCATCGAACAGCTTGTCGGTATAGCAATTCAGGCGATGGCAGTCAATAATGCCCGGCAGATTGTATACGATACCAGACCGGACGAACAAAAATTAGGCTATATTCAAAACGAATTTCAAGCACTCGCGGATAAAGATAGTTTCAAATTTAGTTTCAAGGCCGAAAGTTTCCTAATGATGGATTTCATCCAAAGGAGCTATACGGATGACGGCAAAGGCTCCGGCAGAATGAGTCCGGCAGGCGTTATGCAGTTTATAGGCAATGATGAATATGTTGACGATTTTGCCGCATACTTCCCTGCGCTTGGGGCCTCACTTATCAGCACAAACAGGAAAAATATGGAGGAATTGACGCGGGATTTTTATGATTTCTTTGATAGGCAGGCAGAACTAACGCCATGGCAATCTCACAACACACCTATAAATGAAAAATATCAAATCGAGAATTGGTCAAACTTAAGAAAAATCAGATACTGGCCTATTAGCTATTTAATGCCGGCCTTAACACAACTGAATCAATTAAGCTATAGAATCAAAACCGACACAGAAGCTTTTATCACAATCACAGCACTTCAAAGATATGAACGACAAAACGGTTCATATCCCCAAACGCTGGATGCCCTGGTGCAAACAGGATTACTGAAAAAAATTCCCGCAGACCCGTTTAGTGATGAATCTCTGGTTTATAGAAAAACTAATGAGGGCTTTATACTGTACAGCGTCGGTTACAATTTTAAGGATGACGGCGGCATACCCGGCACGGACAGCAAAGGGAAAAAGACGCGATGGGCGGATGACGGCGACGAGGTTTTCTGGCCGGTTGAGGAATGAAAAAAGAGGCGACATACGCCCGCCTCTATGATCTTGATATTGTTAACAAAAGAATTGCAGTCAGACTACGAGGGAGTTCTTCTGATGTTGAGGCCGGCTCTCTGGGCCTTGCGAATACGCCTGCGGTTACGTTCGGAGGGTTTCTCGTAATAACTGTTGCGCTTCATATCCCTAATCAAACCCTCTTTTTCACAGAGTTTTTTGAACCTTCTAATCATCTGCTGGACAGATTCGCCTGCCCGGGCCTTAACTTTCAGCATCTGCAAAACTTCCTTTCAATAAACATATTCAGCCGTAACTTCAAATCGCCAAAAATACATAAACCATCATTCTAACAACCCCGCCCCCGGCCTGCAAGCACAAAAATACCGCGCTCTCAGGCGATTTATGTCCGTATGCCTGCCGTTGAGTTATCCGAACAAATGTGCTAAGATAACGTTATAGTTGTTAATAAATGCATTTAAAAGGAGTTTAACGCAGTTGGGAAAATTCCGCGAGACTTTGCGGGTTAGAAAAGAGCGTGCGATACTTGTCGCGGCGATTCTAAAAAATCGGACAACGGGGACGACCTCGCCG
>JBBABK010000008.1:0-18464 GCA_041657685.1 Phycisphaerae bacterium
TCAAAAAAGAGCCGAATAAAAGTCTCAACCCCGACGAAGTTGTCGCCATCGGCGCGGCTATTCAGGGTGCGGTACTGGCAGGAGACGCAGGCGTAAAGGATATTCTGCTGCTCGACGTCACGCCGCTGTCACTGGGCGTCGAGACGCTCGGCGGTGTTATGACAAAACTCATCGACCGCAATACGACGATTCCGACGAGCAAGAAGGAAATATTCTCGACCGCGTCGGACAGCCAGACCAGCGTCGATATCCACGTGCTGCAGGGCGAGCGCGAATTCGCCAAGGATAACCGCACGCTCGGCAGGTTCCAGCTTACGGGACTGCCGCCGGCTCCGCGCGGACTGCCGCAAATCGAGGTGGCGTTCGATATTGACGCCAACGGAATTCTCAACGTCTCGGCCAAGGATTTGGCGACGGGCAAGCAGCAGTCCATCGAAATCAAATCCAGTTCGGGCCTGTCGGATGATGAAATTAAGAATATGACGGCCGATGCCGAATCGCACGCCGAAGAGGATAAAAAACGCCGCGAGGTGGTCGATTTGAAGAACCAGGCCGACCAGCTTGTTTACGCGACGGAAAAGACGCTCAAGGAGCACGGCGAGAAGGTCTCCGGCGGCACGAGGAGCAATATCGAAAGCGCGATAAATAATCTCAAAGAGGCCGCCAAAGGCGATGACGCCGACGCGATAAAGAAGGCGGTCGATAATCTCAATACGGCCGGCCAGGAACTTGGCAAGGTGCTGTACGAAGAGGCCGCCAAGAAGCGCACAGCCCAGCAGGGCACGCAGGCCGGCCCGGCACCCGAACAGCAGGCCCCGCCGCAAGAGGGCGATGTGAAACGCAAAAAAGATGATGATGTGATTGATGCCGAGTTCGAAGCAAAAGACGAATAGCCGCAAAGCGGCTATTCGTCTTAGCGTGCAGCGGATAGGGTACAGAATAAATTAGCATATAGCGTGCAGGGTTCAGGGGACAGGATAGTTAATAGTCGTTAGTGATTAGTAGTTAGAAGATAGTAGTCTATCAAAACGGTGAAAAAAGTGCTAAATGGTGACAGAAAACCCCCGGATGTTCCTGGTTATCTTCAAAAACTCCTGTCCATCGAGAAAAAAACTGAACTCAAAAAGTATTGCCGAGACATAACAATCTCGATGGACGACTTCACAATGCTGATAGTTAACTCATCTGTGATTGGATACGTTCACTGGAGCGAGCATCCTGAATATGTGCCTGAGCATCTGCTTTATAGTGATGAGGAGCTTGACGCGCTATTTGATTCACCTATAGGTAAGAAGCTAACGGGCAAAGCCGAGAAATGTGTGAATAAAATTTCCCAGACATTTAAGGAGAGAAGATGTTTGTCGTTACATCTTTTTTCCAATATCAATGACTACACGTGGCACCTTTTCTTTTTTGACCAGAATTCAGTAAGTGGTACTCATTGGAAATATGGTGCCCATATGCATTTTGTCAATCATTTATGGTCAAATCTGAACTTTAATAATGATTTGGACGATTTCAAAAAAATAGAAAATATGTCTCTCCACATTAGGTGCAGAAATTAAAAAATAGAGGTGTAATACTATGGAAATTATATTATCCGTTATCTGGTTCATTTTTTCCATTTTGTTCTTTGTACTTGGCTTTTTTTCTTTCAAGTTATCAAAATTAATTATTGCTCCATTTGCAATGCCAGAACGGGCAGACGTGATTCGTGACGCAAAAAAATACGGATTTGATCCGGATGAACCCATCCGAAATTTTATTACGAATTTCAACACATATTTAAAAAATCTTGATCGTACTTCACACCAACAAAATATAGCCGCAGCATGTGGGTACTTGCTAGCTTCAATCACTGCAATTCTATCCATGATTTTAGTATGGTGGTAAAAATTACTTCAATTCCCGTCAAAAACAAGGAAAAAACAGGGTATAGCGGACAGGGTACAGGGGACAGAAGTTTGGAGACCGGAGACAAGAGACAGGAGCAGCGATGATTGACAACGGAATTACGTAGCAAACAACCGCGGACCGAGCCCGCGGCTAAATTAACAACATAACCCTCCCACACGCGGCAGGGGAAATTTCGTATATTCAAATCATTGTTTTCACGTTAAAAACAGCGATTTTGTAAAATTTTTGTTAAATTATCAGAAAACAGTTGACGGATTTTAAGCAGTTGGTTAAAATACATACTGGTTCACAGCATCGTGGACTCGTCGCTAAAAGAATTCCGAATTTCGTATTCAGGATTCCGAATTAGTCATATCATCCCCCGCTGGTTCGGACGAACCAAGACGCGGGGATACAGGCACATCAAATCAAAAAGCAAAAAGTAAACAGCAAAAACACATAGCAAAAATCAAATCTAAAACGCGGCCGTACCGGCCGCGGCTAAACGTTCAAATCAAAACACGTGACCCCGCCACACGCCGATAAAAGACAATCGGGAAAGCCCCCTGCAGTCAACTTTTTGCATCTACACAGAATTTAAAGATGTCATTGCGAGCGAAGCGAAGCAATCTCAAAGTTTTATCGCAGTTAAGACTAAGATTGCCACGGCCGCTAAGCGGCCTCGCAATGACTTTCCTATTCAATACTTATAACTCTTCATGCAAAATGTTGAGTGCAGGGGGCTAAGAAGAAAACCCTTAATGCGAGAGTACGAGTTCCATATCAAAATTTCTTTGCCGGAAGCGCTCGACCGATTTTTGGTTGCGATGGTTTTATTTTATCGGCGGAGGCGGTACGGGTACGAGTTTCGGCGGATACCGCTGACGAGGGGGCAATACGTGATTGTCGAGCCGGGGGATTATGACTGGCTGATGCAATATAAATGGCACGCAAGCGACGGAAGGGGAGGCAATTTCTACGCAAAAAACCGGAAGCTGCAACAAATGCACAGGTTAATTATGAAGCCGCCACGTGACAAGGTCGTTGACCATATTAACCGCAACGGGCTGGACAATCGCAGGGCGAATCTTAGAGTGGTGACACAGACACAAAACAAGTGGAATAACGGACAGCGTGTTACGCGGTACTCGTCAAAATACAGGGGCGTAAGCTGGCATAAACGGGAGAAAAAATGGACGGCGATTATTTCCATTAACGGACGGGCGAAATCTTTAGGGTACTTTAAAGACGAAAAAGAGGCGGCGAGGGCGTTCGATAAGGCAGCGAAAGAATTACGCGGGGAATACGCGGTATTGAATTTTGCGAACGGAGGATAGTTATTTTCCGATGCAGAATCGGCCGAAGATGTTATCGAGGATTTTTTCGTCAACGTGCTCGTGTTCGAGGGTGGCGAGCGACTGGAAGGCGGCGCGGAGCAGCATCGCGGCGACTTCGTCATTGTCAATTCGCAACTGCTCGATTGCACCTGCAAGATTGGTAACGGCGTCGCCGACGGATTGCCTGTGGCGGGCGGTCAAAGCAACGGCGGCGGATTGGGCATCGGTCGAATCCGAAGTGCATAAAAGTTTTTCGTCAATAATATTTGTAAGCCGGACAAGACCCAAACCGTTAATACTGCTAACCGGCAGGAAATCCATAGAGAATTTGTTTTTCAATAATTCTAATCTTTCAGGAACGTCCTGCTTATTAATTAAATCTACTTTGGTCGCGGCTGCGATAATGGATTTATTATCGAACAATCGAAAGACGGCGGCATCTTCGGCGAAATCGGCTTTTGTTATATCGACGCAGAAAATCACGACGTCTGCGTTATTGAGAGCTTCGACGGCGGCGGCCTGGGCAAGGATATCGATTTGGTTTTGCGGCTGCGTGATTAAGCCGGCGCAATCGAACAGGACATACCGGTTATTCGCCGATTCGATAATGCCGGTGAGAATATCGCGGGTGGTTTTTTGTTCGGGTGAGACGATGCTGCGTTGTCGGCCGAGCAGGGCGTTGAGCAGGGAGCTTTTGCCGGCGTTGACGGCGCCGGCGATGCCGACGGACGGCAGGTCCATAACCGCTTCGAAGGTGATGCTGCCTGAGAGCAGAGCGTCGAGTTTGGTTTTGGCGGCGGATATTTTTTCAATCGCATCGTCTTTTGTTACGAACCGAATGTCCTGTTCGCTGAAATCCATACCTGCTTCGAGCAGGCTGAGACAATCGATGATTTCTTTGGCAACATCAGCGGCGGTTTGGGTGAGTCGGCCCGCGAGCAATTTCTCGGCTGCGGATAATTGCAGGCGGTTGCTGGACATAATTATATTATTGACGGCCTCGGCCTGTGACAAATCCATTTTTCCGTTGAGGTATGCGCGAGCGGTAAATTCACCCGGTTCGGCGGTGCGGCAGCCTGCGGTTAGTAATTTATTTACGACAGCTTCGGTCAGGGCAGGGTTGGACCAGAAATGGATTTCTGCGAGGGGTTCGCCGGTATAAGAAGACCGGTGCGGGAAAAGATAGATATCGGCATCGATGAGCAAATCATCGTCAAGTCGAAGCCGGCCGGTAATAATCTTATGATTTGGCGCGTCGAGTTTCGGCTTGACGATTGCGTTAAGAATATCGCTTGTACGCAGGCCGGTGATGCGAATGATAACGGCCTGAGCGCTTGTGGGCGAGCTTACCGCAACAATCGTGTCAGTTAAATCATACATCACAGCCGCTGCCGCAGTTTTAATATTTGAAGAACGGTTTTGGTTTTTTCTTTTTGACTTTGCCGCCGGTTTTGGCTGTCACCTCGACGACGCCGCGGTTTTGTGCCTGTTCGCGTTCTTCGATATGCTTTCGGATTATGTACTGCTCGAATGCACCGGCGAAGGAGCTTGCCATAATGTAGAGGTTGACGCCGCTGGGTGCGTTATAGAGCATAACGGGAAACAGGACGAGCATCATCACCTTCATAATTTTCTGCTGCTGTTCGGCTTCCGGTGTTGCGGCGGGCTGCTGCGGCATTGTCTTTTGCTGGAGGTAGAACGCGACGCCCATCAGGAGCGGCAGCAGATTGAACGAACTGATTTGCCAGCCGAGAAGCGGAATCGTTATTGTCTGAAAGTTAATCAGAGCATCGGGCGCGGACAAATCGGTAATCCAGAAGGGCAGGAAGGGGGCACCGCGGAGATTGACGCTGGCGTTGACCGCGCTCCACAGAGCGATCCACAGCGGCATCTGGACGAGCATCGGCAACATCCCCCAGAGCGCATCGGCCGGTGAGACGCCGCGGGATTTTTGGAATTCGCTGATTTTCTTTTGCGCTTCCATCGGGTTCTTATATTTTTTCTTGATTTCGGCGACTTCGGGCGAGCTGATAATTTTTGTGAAGCGGCTCATTCGCACCTGGCCGGCTTTTGTCACCGGGTGGAGAACAAAGCGAACGACGAAAACGAGGATGATAATCGCGACTCCGTAGTTCGGAATGACGGTGTATATCGCGTTCATCAGCCAAAGGATGAAAAACGCGAGCGGGCGGATGATACCGGCGGGGCAGCAGCAAGCGGGGAAATCTATTGTGTGCATGAAGCCGAGGCGATTGTATTCGGGGTTTTCGTCGAAGAGTTGTTTGTCCTTGGGGCCGAAATAAATCTGGAATTTGTAATCGAGCCTGCTGTTATCCGTTCCGGCAGGTGATAATGTCACCTGCTGAGTATCGAATTTCAAACCGATGGTTTCGTCGCCGCTGTTGCTTTTTTCGTCGCCGTCGGGATTATAGAAATGTGCGGACTTGCCGGCAATCCAATCGCTGTATTTTTCGTTCGATTTGGGCACGGGAACGGCAATGGCGGTAAAGTACTTGTTTGTAATCGCGGCCCAAAGGAACGGGACGGAATCGTTGTCGAGACTTAGTTCCTGCGAAGTGCCGGCTTTATTCATTTTTTTAATATCGAGCTGCTTACTGATAACCTGGTCCTGGGGGTTGAGGTAGGCTGCAACGGCCTTACGCATATCGGCGCGAGCGTCCTCGCGGCTGATGCCGACAGGGCCGTTAAGCTCGAAGCGCATTTTCTGCTCGGAGCCGGTGAAATTCTCGACGGACAAATGGCAGTGCATCATATACGTATTGGGCAGGACGTCGAATACTTTGGTCACCTTAAATACGACCTGGCCGGTATTTTTGTCTTTTATTTCGGCGATGAAGGTCGCTTTTTCGCAGCCATCGTCGGCTGTTTCGATTCCGGCGAATTGCCAGTTAAGTTTTTCAAGCGGCAGCTTGACACCGTAATCGGGCAGCACCATATCTCCGCTGGCCATCGAATAAATTTCGCGGCCGTTCGGTAATTTCACCGGAGCCAACAGGACGAACGGTTTCGGGTCTTTGGAATTTCTGTTGTTGAAGCCGTTGTCATTGCCGTCGCTGAATGTCACGGTCTTTATTCCCGCGCCTTTATTTGTCAGTTCGATTTGCAGTTTGAAATTAGTATCGACGGCGGGGTCCTCGGTATTCGGGTCGTCGGCACCGATGGTAAATGACTGCGGCGTGGAGTTATCGATTGTGAACTGAAATTTTTGTCTGGGTTTTAAGGTCTCGGTATTTTGCGAATTAGCATCCTGAACGGCTGATTCGTTCGCATCGGGTGCGGATATTAACTGCGGCTGATTGACTTCGGTCGTCTGCCGGAGCAGGACAAGCGGATTGCGTTTAGCGATTATGCCTGAATCAAGCACAAGATAACCGCACAAGAGTAAATAACCAATCAGCAGGAAAGCATAAATTCGCTTAGATTTCATCGAACACAAATCCTTTTATAATAATCAGTAGTCAGTAAACAGTATTCAATATCATCTTCCGTCACGAAGACGCTCGGCATTGAAATTATCAAGCTGGTCGATAGCCTTGATTTTTTCAATTGTTTTTTCAAAGTCGTATTCGAGTCGGACAAAATTCACTTCATTTCCCTCGACGAAGACATAGCTGGCGCGGTTGTCCTTATCGCGCGGCTGGCCGACGGAGCCGATATTGATGATGGCCTTTTCGCCGGGTACTATTGGATATCTTTCGCCAAGCTCTTCGGGGAGGTAGAAATCCGGCTCATCGAGAAAAACGCCAGGCAGGTGCGTATGTCCGACAAAACATACGTGACTGATTCTATCGAACAGCGTTCTTATCTTCGAGGGGTTGGTATAAACATCGTCTGGAAAGATGTATTCGTTTATTGGCTTGCGCGGGCTTGCGTGGAGAAAATCGATTACCACGTTATCATCGCCGAGTTTTGTTTTATATGTCCGTCGCATCGGCAGATGGCCGAGGAAGTCCCAGCGTTTTTCGCGAGCGGCTTTTTCTGTTTCAGTTTCGAGGACTTCGCGTGTCCAGAAGCTGGCCTGTTCTGCGGCGAAGTTGAAATTAGTCGGCTCATAAAAGACGGCGTAATCGTGATTGCCGAGCACACACCACTTTGTTTTTTCGATAACCAAGTCAAGACAGGGCCTGGGGTCGGGGCCGTAACCTACTACATCGCCGAGGCAGTAAATAGTCTTGATGCCGCGTTTTTCGATGTCGGCAAGAACCGTCGAAAGGGCCTCTATATTCGAATGTATATCACTAATCAGGGCAAACATAAGCTATCCCATTTTAACACAAGCGAAAGCTACAAAACGCAATTGATAGCAAAAATCGGCACAGATTGCCAGAAGATTTATAAACAGGGTTCGATATTGACGATATTCAGAAATAATTCTGACATAATATAATTGATTTTCACCGTAAAACATTTAGAATTGACTTAGAATGCAGAGGGTAAAGCATGGAAGCTTATAAAAAAGGCAAATCTCAACCAGCGGCTATTGTGGCATGGGGGAAATGTCTCGACTTACATAATACATATTTTTCTATTCCGTTTTATCCTCGAACAATAACATCAGAGATTAAAATCAGGGCTTAGATATGTCGCTGTTCTATTCATTTCTTAATAACATAGCCATAATGCTCGCGGTAGCTATTGTACACGGCTTTATTTTCAGGTGTCTGGCAGACAAAAAAATCGCAGCGAAGATTTTCTCCGGCATTACTTTCAGCTTTGCCGTTCTGGCAACGATGTCCAACGAATTCGTATTATCCCCAGGCGTGGTTTTCGACGCTCGTTCGGTTGTGATAAGCATTTGCGGAATGTTTGCCGGTTTAATCCCCGTACTCATTACAAGTATTACCGCGATTATTCACAGGATGAACACAGGCGGCGGCGGAATAACTATGGGGATACTGGTAATAATATCATCAGCTTTAATCGGGCTGGCGTTTCATCATGGGCGCAAATCCAAACCGGAATTAACGAAGCCCCAGTATCTTTATCTTTTGGGATTTATCGTTCATTTAGTTATGATGCTGCTGGTATTCACTCTGCCGAAAGATGTTATACCCCAGGTTTTCCGAACGATTACACTGCCGGTTTTAATAATACTACCGCTTGGGACCGTTTTTTACGGCAAACTGCTGAACGAACAGGAAGAACAATTGAAAACGGAACAGTCGCTGATAGAAAAAGAGGGATTATTACGCAAGGCTCACGACGAGCTTGAACTTAAGGTAGCCGAAAGAACAGAAAAACTGGCTTGTGCAAACATTCGTCTTAAAGAGCTTGACAGGCTCAAATCAATGTTCATTGCATCAATGAGCCACGAGCTGCGAACGCCTTTGAATTCCATTATTGGTTTTACCGGTATAATGCTGCAGGGAATGTCCGGCGAGCTTTCCGATGAACAGCAAAAGCAACTTACAATGGTCAAGAGCAGCGCCGTTCATCTTTTGGAGTTAATCAACGACGTGATAGATGTCAGCAAAATTGAGGCGGAAAAAGTAGAGCTGAGCATCGAACAATTTGACGTTTCACAAATCGTAAGTGAGGTAAAAAAAACATTCGAAACCGCAGCGAACGAGCAGGGGCTGGAGCTTATTTCCGATACGCCTGGGCCGATATTTATTACAAGCGACAAACGAAGGACCAGGCAGGTGATTATAAATCTTGTCAGCAATGCAATAAAATTTACCGACGAAGGAGAGGTTCGCATAAAAGTGTCTGAACGAAACGGAGAGGTTGAGATTTCCGTTGCCGATACCGGAATAGGGATAGATGAAGGAGACCTGGACAAGCTGTTCGAGCCTTTCGTTCGGATTCATACGGAAAACAGGCTGACCGAAGGGTCGGGGCTGGGGCTTTATCTTTCCAGAAAACTCAGCGGCCTGCTCAAAGGACGAATCAAAGTTCAAAGCAATTATGGAAAAGGAAGCATTTTTGTGTTCATATTGCCGTTAAATTATCAGAGAGTTGATAAAGAACAGCAGGGGGTATCATCGTACAGGGAAGCGATAAAATGAGCAGAATCCTGATAGTAGAAGACAACGAAAAGAATATGTATCTTATCAGCTTTATATTAAAAAAAAGCGGGCACGAGGTCATAGAGACCGCTACCGGTGAAGAAGGTATCGAGCTTGCGTTACAGGAAAAGCCAGACCTGATAATTATGGACATTCAACTGCCGGGGATTGACGGCCTGGAAACCACAAGAAGAATACGAGCATCGGAAATTGACGGCAGTGTGCCTATTATTGCGCTTACTTCTTACGCGATGACCGGTGATAGAGAGCGAGCGCTCGAGGCCGGGTGCACAGGGTATATCGAAAAACCGCTGAACCCTGAAACCTTCGCAGAAGAAATCAAAGGGTATTTAGAGCCGCCGAGGTAATAAAATGAAGATTCTAATTGTTGATGACAAAGAGGAAGGTCGCTATATGTTCGAGTCTTTGCTCAAGGGCAGCGGGTACGAGGTAATTACAGCTGCAAACGGAGCCGAAGCGACCGAAATCCTTCAGGATAATCCGGTTGGACTTATCGTGTCGGATATACTGATGCCGAAGATGGACGGATTCGCATTTTGCAGACACTGTAAAAGCGACGACAACCTGAGGGAAATACCTTTTATTTTTTATACCGCCACATATACGAACAAAAAGGACGAAGAGTTTGCTTTGAGCCTCGGGGCTGATAAATTTCTCGTTAAACCCATAGAACCGAAGAAACTTTTGAAAGTGGTTAAAGAAGTCATTGAAAAATCCGACTCCGGCGGCCTCAGGCCTGTTGTTAAGCCTGAAAATGAAGAGGTATTTCTCACTCAATATAACAAGCGATTAGTGGAAAAGCTCGAAGACAAAGCCTTAAATCTGGAAAAAGAACTCGCGGAGCGAAAAAAGGCGGAACTGGCGATGAGATTGAGCGAGCAGCGGTTTCGGGCAATCGCGGACTATACATATTCATGGGAACTCTGGATAAGTCACGGCGGTAACATCATCTGGACCAGCCCGGCGGTATATAAAATCACAGGTTTTTCGGTAGGCGAGTGTATGGGGATGAAGGATTTTCCCCTCTCACTGGTTGACATAGAAGACCGTGATAAAGCGGCCCCTATCTTCAAGCCGGTTTCAATTGACAGCAGAGGCGAAGACGTTGAATTTCGCATAGTCCACAAACTCGGCACAACTGTCTGGGTCAGCGCGTGCTGGCAGCCGATTCGGGACGTTAAAGGCTCGCCGCAGGGATTCCGCGTCGGCATCAGCGATATCACAAAGAGAAAAGAAGCCGAGGAAAAACTTCGCGGCTATCATACCAATCTGAAAGCTATGGCTATTTCATCCCTGCTGGTCGAAGAACGTGAGAGGAATCGAGTTGCGCAGGAACTGCACGACGACATTATTCAAAAACTGGCGATGATGAAAATCGGGCTGCAGACATCTTTCAAGGCACAGGACGGTTCTATTTCGCCGGAGTTATTTAAAAAGCTTTGTTTCGATATTGACGCAATGATAGATAAGGTAAGGTCATTGACTTTCGACCTTAGCAATCCTGTTTTGAACGAGCTTGGTCTCGAAGCCGCAATCGAAAGGCTGCTTGTTAAAGAACTGCAAGAGAAAAATGGAATAGAGTTCGAGTTTAACAGGTGCGACCGGCTCGACATTCTCAAGGACGACCTGAATATGTGCCTGTATCGCAGCGTTCGCGAACTGCTCAATAATGTTATTAAACATTCGCAAGCACAAAAAGTGGTAGTCTCTATATCGATAAAGAACGACGACCTGATAATTGAAATTCAGGATAACGGTGTAGGCTTTGACCCTTGTGAAGCAAAAGCTAAAATTGGAGACAGGGGAACTTTCGGTCTCTTCAGTGTCCAGGAACAGTTAAAAAGCTTCAGAGGATGGCTTAAAATTGAATCGAAACAGGGACAAGGCAGCCGTATGACGATAATCGTTCCGGTAATGGCCGCAGCTCGAGTTTGAACATTCAGCACAATCCTCTTATTCCATTATCCAAACAGCACTTGTCATAACACGTGCCGCTGTTATAATACAGCGATATGCGACACGGATGTTAGTTGAAAGGTTATCCATGGCAGAAATGAGCCTTCTGGAAACGCACGACCTGGTAAAGCGATATTCGGGCAGGGCGGTTGTAAATTATGTGGATATATCAATCGAGCCTCATTCCATAGTCGGGCTGCTCGGCCGAAACGGAGCGGGCAAGACGACCACGTTCAGAATGGTAATGGGAATGATAACTCCCGAAGAAGGGACGGTTACTTTTGACGGGATGGATATCACGCACCTGCCGATGTACAAACGGGCAAGATTGGGAATTGGATATTTGTCGCAGGAACCGAGCATTTTTCAAAGGCTCAGCGCCCGTGATAATCTTTGCGCAATACTTGAAACAATGTCCATCACCAAGACGGAACGCGACCGCAGGGCCGATATGCTGATTGAGCGGTTCGGGCTGGAAGAGGTGGCTGAAAGCCAGGGGCGATTTTTGTCGGGCGGCGAAAGGCGAAAGCTGGAAATCGCGCGGGCGATGGTGACAGAGCCATCGCTGATTCTGCTTGATGAGCCGTTCAGCGGGGTTGACCCGATTGCGGTCGAGGAATTGCAGCATGAAATCAAAAGGCTGGAGGCGGCGGGGGTGAGCATACTTATCACCGACCATAACGTCGAGCGAACGCTCGAGGTCTGCGATAAGGCATATATCATCGACCACGGCAAGGTGATAGGCTCTGGCGCACCGGCGGAGATTATCAAAAACGAGGCGATCAAACAATCCTATCTCGGCAATACCTTTGCCGGTAACGAATTCGATAATTAACGGATTTGGAACAGATGGACATCGATGTTGAAAAATGCAAGATGACGCGTTATCCCGAAGAGGTGTTAGCGGGCCGGGCCAAACCCGTCGAGCAAATCGATGACAATATCCGCAGGCTTGTCGAAAAGATGACGGATTTGATGATTGAGTATAAGGGCGTCGGCTTTGCGGCTCCGCAGGCGGGGGTGGGATTGCGGCTTTTTATTATCAGTCTTGACGGAAGCAGGGAAAAGGTGCGCGTGTTTATAAATCCGACCGTTACGACGCAGGGCAATCTTGTCACGAATGAGGAAGGATGCCTGTCGATACCGCAGGTTTATACCCGAATAAAGAGATATTCACAGGCGACGGTCACGGCCACCGACCTCGACGGGCAAAAATTTACCGAACAGGCAGACGGATTATACGCACGGGCGTTGCAGCATGAGTACGACCATATCGAAGGCGTTACAATAGCCGACAGGATGGGTTCGGCCGCCAGAATCGCACATCGCAGACAATTAAAGAAATTAGTTGAAAACCACGGCAAAACTCGTTAAAATGAAGGTTTTGCGAGATAATAGTTTTAACCCTATTTTTTCGCATTTAACTATTGAGTTTCGACCATGAGAATAGCTTACATTGGCAGCGGCCGATTCGGGCTTGTGTGCCTGGAGTCGTTGCGGGACTCAAAACACGGTATTGAGTTCATCCTGACCCAGCCGTCGCGCGCGGCGGGACGAGGCAAAAAGACCACGCCCACGCCGGTCGCACAGTGGGCACAAACAAATCAAATCCCCTGTTTAGAAACTGACGATTCGTCGCAGCCGGGGGTAATCCAAAAAGTACGTGATATAAATCCAGATTTAATTTTGGTAATCGCGTTCGGGCAAAAGCTAAGTGATGAGCTGATTGAGCTTGCTCCTCTGGGAATGATAAACGTGCACAGTTCGCTGCTGCCGAAGTACCGCGGGGCGGCGCCGATAAACTGGGCGATTATCAAAGGCGAAACGAAAACGGGAGTTTCGATTGCGACCGTTACGAGCAATTGGGACGCGGGGCAGATTCTCGCACAGACCGAGACGAAAATCGAGCCCGATGAAAATGCAGAGCAGCTCGGCAACCGCTTATCGCAAATCGCAGCACCGCTGCTGCTGGACGTATTGGAAAAAATTGAAAACGGCACGGCTGAATATGCAAAACAGGATGCTGAAAAAGTTACCCGGGCGCCGAAGCTGAAAAAAACGGATGGATATATAGACTTTACACGATCGGCACAGGAAGTTCATAATCTGGTGCGAGGGCTGTATCCGTGGCCGGGGGTGAACGCGATTTACCAATCCAAAACCAGCGGCAAAACCAGCCGTACTATGCTGATAGAGACGCGTGTGATAAATGCGTCGGACACTAAAGAGCTGTCTGCGGCGACGTTTGATAAAGACCTTAATCTCGCTTGTGGGAGCGGGATATTGAAAATTGTAAAAATAAAACCAGCGGGCAAAAACGTTATACCGTTCGAGGATTTTGTAAACGGTTATCGTATTAAGCCGCAGGATAAACTGGTGAAAATCGAAGATGAAACCTGAAACAAAGATAACTCAATTATCAGCTCGCAAGATTGCCGCCAAGGCTCTTAACAAATTCGATTCTGTTAAGAAGCGTGGGGTTGACGGTGATGATGTATCGATATATGCCGCGGATGTGTTAAAAAATTTGCTTCCTCAAACCGAGCAAAAACCGCGAGCTACGGACCTTGTTTACGGAACGATTAGAAACCGCACGGCCATCGACCTTGTGCTCGGCTCGGTGGCAGATATGCCGGCGGGGAGGATTGCGCCGAAACTTGTTAATATCGTTCGTTTGGGCGTGTACGAACTGGTTTACCGGCCGGAGACGCCGGAGTATTCGATAATCAATGACGCAGTTGAAAATGCAAAATCTATTTCGGCTGTAAAACAGGCGGGGTTTGTCAATGCGGTACTACGGAAAATTGCATCGCGGATAAATAACCGTGATGAATTAATTTCACCGGAAAACATACGCTCGATATTGCCGGGCAATAACGGCACGGGCTGCATGTTCGACCGCAAGCTGCTGGCGGACCCGAAGGCGAACCCGGTACTTTATTATAGCTGCGCTTATTCATTCCCGAGTTGGCTTATTAAAGAATTGCTCGAAGAATTCGGAATTGAAAAGCTCAAACAAATTTGCGTCGCGTCGAACCGTAGAAGCAGTGTTTATCTGCGGCCGAATGTAATCAAAATTAATTCGTATCATCTTGCTGAAATATTGACGGCCGGCAAGGTTAATTTTCAAATCACGCCGGACGAAAAGATGCTAAAATTAATCCGGCCTGGCAGTATTGCTAAGATTCCCGGATTCGATAAAGGGTTGTTTACCGTTCAGAATTTCGCGGCCGCAAGGGCGGTCAATGCGATGGAGCCGCAGGCGGGCTGGAAGATTCTCGATTTATGCTCGGCTCCGGGGACAAAGACGACGCAGATTGCCGAACTGACCGAAGACAAAACAAAGATTTTCGCGACGGATATTGATGCGGCACGTCTGGAAAAAGTAAAACAGAATTCGCAAAGGCTTGGTTTGTCCGGCATCGAAGTTTTCGACTATTCGCAGCTTTCCCGAATAGCAGAGCAGCAGGGGCCTTTCGACGCGGTGCTTATAGATGTGCCGTGCTCGAATACGGGTGTGCTGGCGAAACGGCCGGAGGTCCGGCTGCGAATTAAACAAAAGGGCATTGAAAATTTGATGCTCAAACAGGCGGAGTTATTAAAAACCGCTATGGATTTGGTTAAGCAGGGCGGAATAATATGCTACAGCACTTGCAGTATCATGAAATCTGAAAACCAGCAGCAGGTGCAGAATTTCATCGCTGAAAATTCAAATCTCCAATTAGTCACTGAAGAATTAATATTGCCATCGGCGGAGGATTTCGACCACGACGGCGGATATTACGCCGTCATTGAAAAATTATCTTAAACCAGCTATGGCTGATTTTTTATTTGGCTGGTGAATACGCCGAGACGCGGGTCGTACATCCGGGCACGCAGGTAATACCAGCCGATTTCATCATCATAATACTGGCCGGTGAAGCGGAAGGCGTTATCGAAGATGCTGTCTTCTTCGACAGTCTCGCCGAACGGATTGTAAGTATATAGTGCCATCACATCGGCCTGGCAGTCGATAACCTGACGAACGGAGCCTAATCTGTCGTGCAGGTAGAAATTCCTGCAGTCCAGCGGCGTCCGCCAGTCGCCGTCATACTGCCTGGGACTTTCCCGATACATCAGGTTTATCTTATTTGCTATTATCTGTATTACCCTCTAAAGAGACTTGCGACTCTTGGACTGAAGAAAATATGTTAAGTTCATTCGGGTCTATACCTTCAAGGGAGAGTGATTTATCTATTAATGCCTTTGGTATAGAAATTTGCACATCAGCTCTGGGGCCACCGAGAAGAAGCTTCCTTGACATATACCAATTTCCTTTTATCTGTGTATATGGCTTTGCCTCGACTACATGCGTATCATTACTATCATTTGGGTTCTCTCCGTCCAATGAATACAGCACTCCAGGACCAGGAGGTAAGATTACGTTTGCATTTTTATAAAACATTATCATGTTATCTATTTTATTAATTTGCCAAAATCCAACATCAAATAATCTATTTCTAAGTTTTATTATTTTTTCTTTTTCATCTTCGGACAAATCTTTTGATAGATGATGGCTAATCCAGTTTCGATAATGGCAATAAAAATTGCCATATTCAGGGTGGTTATCTGCATAAGCAATCCAATCTTTTAATACAGGTAAACCTGTTTTTGTAACTGCCGGCGGCGAATATATTAACGGAGTGTCTTTACTTAATAAAAAGGGGAACATAATAAGAAGAACTACGACAATTAAGGGAGATACTGAAGATATTAAATAACTCTTTGTCCGACAAGCTATCCTTAATGTTATCAAAAAGATCAGTGCAGCACTAAAAATGAACTCTATTCGAAAATGCATAAAAAATTGCCGAAAAATAAATGGCGAAACAAATAATACCGAAGAAGTCAAAAAACCTGCCAAAAATAAAGCTAACATAGCAAAATTCTTGTCTTTCAGTAGCTGAATAACACTAACAACTGCAAAAATTGGCAATATAACGGCAAAAGCAACAACGCCAAATGCACCCAGTAACCCATTAGTTAACATAAACCCAAATGAATTTGAAACAATACCTGCAATTAAAACTAACATATAAAACCCAATTATAAACAACAGTGTATAAAAAAAATTGAATCTAATTGCTTTTATTGTCATTATTATGTCCTCGACTTCATATTCTGGAATTTTAATCCCCGAAAGCCATACTTGTCATCCAAAATGCTTCCGCTAATTGGGACTGCCAGATTAGACGCATCTCATCAATTGCAAGTAAACCCCGGTCTAAAACCGGTCCAAAGCCAAGTGATGGTGGGGGTGAGTCACGAAAACCACTTTTGTAATAATCTTGAGCCCGTCTATTCGCATCTAAAGCACCTTTAGTAATCCAAAAGATGCTACCCCAATCTTCAAAACCAGTACCAGTTTTATCTCCTATTAATCCATGCCAATCACCCTGTCCATTTAACAAGTCACTTAAACCATATATGTGGCCCCCTAAACGACCTAAAGCTTCTCCTCCTAATCCAGCATTATAATAGAGTGAGTAGCCAACAATATAATTTCCAAACTCCGAATCTTTTAGCGTATCACTATACGAGGCTATTTTAAATGAAAAACCGAGATCTTTATAATCATATCTAGCTCTACCAGGATACTCGCCAAATATAGAACCCCAGCCGAAAGCGCTAATACCTCCTGCGTAAAGCCCGCCTGGCAAAAATTTCCATGCAAAAATATAATTGATTGCATCATCTAATACATCTTGTGTTTGACTTAGGTTATAATGTCCTTCTCCATGAGGCGTGTACAGCAACCCTGCAGGGTCTATCCTGTTCAACGGATCATTTCCGCAGTACAAATACTTGTGTAACGTTAAAGGCTCTTCGAACTTACCTAAAACCGGGTCGCGGGAAACAAATCTTCCCAAATGAGGCTCGTATTGGCGTGCTCTTAAATAATACTGATTGATTTCGCTGTCGAACTGCTGGCCGGTAAACATAAAGCCGTTCTCTGTGTCCTCGGTTGTCTCTGTGGCTATCAGTTCTCCAAACGGATTATACGTGTACATCAGCACAACAGCGCCAGTATCGTTAATCATTTCTCTTACCGAACCAAGGCGGTCGTGGAGATAGAAATATTTATCAGCCGAGAAGGGATTACCATCGTACTGGGCTATTACCTGGCTGTTGCCGTATATATAAGCCTTCTTAATGCTCATATCGGATGCGTCAAGCTCCATAAGTATTACCGGCAAATCGCCTGCTATTCCATTCAAACTTTAACTCCTTCGGATGGTTTGCCTATTAAAATCTAATTCGAGCAGCAACGAAATTGTAAGAAAGTGCCATGCTTATTATTGATACAATAAAAAAGCCTCCTACATCCCAATCGACATTATAAACCCCGGTAAGAAACTCAATTAAAAAAGCAGATAAGAGCCCAAGTATGCTTCCAATAAAACCCCCTATAATGCCGGCTATCAAAGCGACTGTGGTAGCTATAAGCCGCGGACGACGCATAAATATTATGATGTCTGAAATGAGAAGGCCGATTAAACCTATCAACAGAAACCTCTTAAGAAAACGTAAAAATATCTCTCCCATGTTGCCACCACCTTCAGGAGGCAGAAAGTGCAACATTATCAGGAAGAATAATAAAATCGATATAATCTGAATTAGTATTTTTTTTGTATTACTTTTCAATCTATAAATTCGCCCGCTATTAATGAGCTATCGGTGTTATTCGAATCTATCTCGTACAATATTGTAGGCAATCTGCCGGATACGTCAACGATATATTTTCGAGTGCAGTTGCACGAAATTCATCCAATATGTCACTCCTGGTAAGCGCATTTCAGCGGAAAATAGTAGTTGCTAAACTTTGAATATCTGGTTCAATTGATGGGTCTTTAACCGGCTTGGTAATTCAAAATAAGGTATGGTAAGGAGCCTTAAATGTCACGCCAATTTTTCTCAATCAAATTTGTGGTATCGGTCTGCCTGTTATTAACCGCCTCGGCTTTTTGCGCACAGCAGCAGATTTCCGAGGATTTCGCGCCAATCGAATGGTGTTTCCAGGATACGCCGGCGCCGGAGACGTACTGGACGCCGTGGCTGCCGCTGGGTCATCAGGAAGTATTGCGTATGCGAATGGGTTTCCGCGTTTCCACAGGCTCGATATGCACCAAGTGCCCGGTAAAGCTGACATTTACTTATGATACGGATAATGCCGAGTCCGGCAAGG
>JBBABK010000009.1:0-18240 GCA_041657685.1 Phycisphaerae bacterium
AAAATAATCCCCGACACGGTCGCCATAGTAATCACAAGGACGATAAATACAATCGTCTTTTGCGTACCCATCACCGAGCGGATGACCAGCATGCTCGGCAGGCTCAATGCAGGCCCCGCGAGCAGAAGAGCCAATGCAGGCCCCTTGCCCATACCCGAACCGATTAGTCCCTGTAATATCGGCACCTCGGTAAGCGTCGCGAAATACATAAACGCGCCCGCCACAGCCGCGAACAGGTTAGCCCAGACAGAATTTCCGCCTACCGCCCGCGATACCCATTGCGACGGTATCAATCCTTCGCTGCCGGGCCTTCCCAGCAGCGCGCCCGCGATAAGTACGCCGACTAACAACAACGGCAGTATTAATTTTGCGAAGTTCCACGTCGCGAGCGTCCATTCGCTTAACTCATCTTTTTTAAACCACGCCGCCAAAACGAAAATCAGCACAGCCGCAAATACACCGGTGATAATCCACTTGGCCGAATGTATCGCCGCCCAGGTACCGGTTTGCTCGGCCGGCTTCGCCCAGTTTGCGAAAACCAGAATCCCGACCATACTCGCAAAATAAATTATATTCTGCCATAAGGGTTTACTAACCTGAGGTTCTGGCATCTGCATCTGGATATTCGCTCTTTCGATTTCTTCTTTGCGATATATCAAATGCATAATCAAACCGATGATGATACTAAACAGTATGGCACCGGCGGCCCGCGCGACGCCAAGTTCAAAACCGAGTATGCGTGCGGTAAGAATTATCGCAAGGACGTTAATCGCCGGCCCGGAATAAAGAAAAGCGGTTGCCGGTCCGAGGCCCGCGCCCATTCGATAAATGCCCGCGAACAAAGGCAACACGGTGCAGGAACAAACAGCGAGAATCGTGCCGGATACGCTCGCGACAGCGTACGCGAGCACTTTGTTGGCCTTTGCGCCGAGATACTTCATTACAGACGCCTGGCTGACGAACACGCTGATTGCACCTGCGATGAAAAACGCCGGTATCAGGCACAGGATTACATGCTCTCGCGCATACCATTTAACAAGCGCGAGCGACTCGAATATCGAATTTTGAAACCGCGCCGAATCGACCGGCAGGAAATAAATGCCTGCAAAAACAACTAACAACAGAACCAGTTTTTTCCACTCACTCTTTATACTCATACCGATTTTCCTATCGCAGGGACTTGAGCAGTTTTTGTTCGTCCTTCGCATGCTCCATTATGCAGCGTTCTATACACGAAAAAAAATCCAGAATGCAGGGTCTTTTCAGCCGGTAAATTACTTTCAGTCCGTCTTTGTAGCTTTCGAGCAGTCCGGCCGAGGTCATCACCGACAAATGCCTCGAGACGTTTGACCTTTCCGAACGGACGTGAGCAGCTATGTTGCAGACACATTGAGGGCCGTCTTTGAGAAAATCCAAGACCGCTATCCTTATAGGATGAGCCATCGCTTTGACAATTTCCGCCTGCCTGTCGAATACTAACTGTTTATTTTTGCGGACCATACTTAGCAACCTGAAAAAATTATTCAAAAAGCAGGGGAATCAGCCTGCTCTTAAACAGTTATACCACTTATGTGATTAAATGTTCATATAGGCACATAGTAATATAACAGCAGGAATATTTCAAGTGCCGTTTTCAGGAAAAATTACGTTTTTCGCCGGGTTCGAGGTATAAAACTCAACAAGCACGCCAGGATTGAAGGTATAAAAAAATCAATGGGTATGCCGAAAACGAATGTATAAAAACAGAAATGGGCAGGCAAAAACTGCCTGCCCAAAAAGGTTTAATTTCGGCGCCTGATGAATTTACTTTATAGGCACTATTTCGGTGAATTTGACCAGTGCACCGGCCGTTTGCGGGTGCGGCTCGATTTTGCCGATAAGCCCCACTTTTTTACCGATAAATTCATCGAGTTTCTGGTACGTTGCCTCGCCGGTCGGCAGAGCATAACAAATCACCTTGCCTCGCTCGTCGTTAATTATGTAGTGCAGCAAAACTTCCTCAGGGCCGTAAACGTTCGAGGTTTCAAACGTGCCGATAACCGCGAACTGTCCCAGGTCCTGAAATTCATTTCTTTTTTCCTGATACTTGGTTTCGATATTTTGATATATCTTTTCCAGTTCGCCGTCCTGTTCCTTATCCTGCTGCTCGACCTTCGCGGCGAGTTCACAACGCTCAATCTGTCCCAGTGTGAATGCGGCGTACTTGGCCGCCTTGTCCGAATCATCGGCCTCGATAAGCTTGTTCAACTGTTGCTTCAAATCCGAATAATTCTGCTCGGCCAGCGTTTTGTCGAACTCGGCTTTGACTTTTTCCTGAATGTCGTAATATTGTCTCAATCTCGCGGAATCTTCCGGCAACCTCGTCGGTACAACCGCGGGCGTTGTCGATTCAGTCGTACCTAATTCTGTCGTTTGCTGCGGCTCGGCCGGCGATGCCTGCGGCTGAGTTTCGACCGCGGGCATCCGGACCGGCTGGGTCAAATCGGTCGGCCTGGTGTACTGTGTGCTCACCCAGAAGAATGCACCTTCGGGCGGAACGATTTTATAATAGTCGCCCATCTCCTCACCCAGCAATGTCACTTTATCGCCGCGCTTAAGATTTAACTGCACACGGTCGGAATGTATCGGCTCATAAAACTGCGAACCGGCATACACCCGCACCTCATCGCCGCTAACAGTTCCCGTCTCGGGACTGGAAGCATCGATAGTCACATACTGCTTGGATATCCACGAAAAGGCTTCGGCCGGCGGGACAATCTGCGACCAGACATTGCTGGCGCTTATTATCTTGACGATTTCATCCGGCTGCAGCTTGCCGCAGCGATAAAAGTTTGTCCCCGGCCCCGAACGGAAATAAACATTGTCGCCTACAATCTGGGCGAAATACGGGAACTCCTGCGCGGGGGCAACATTAAGCTGTCCCTCCGCGGCCTCAGTTTCTTCCTGCTGAGCGAAGCAGTTTAAAGTGATAATACCCGCGATGAAGATAACGAATACCAAATGTAATTTGCGCCAGTCCATTGTCTTTCTCCAGCAATTAAAATCCCTAAATCGACATGTTAAATTTCGATTAAAGTTAGCACGACAGCCGCCTGTTGTCAACGGTTTTTACCCCCACTGCGGATACACCGTATCTTTAGTTATTTTAAAGATTTAGCCGCAGCCGAAAAGACCGCGTTTCGCTTTCAAATCAGCCACGCAGCTTTTCCAGTTCGTCCCTGCACATTTTGAGTTGTCCAGGGTCACTCAGCTTGTCCATCGCCGCTTCGAGGTGTTTTATCGCGGCATCAGGCTGATTCAGATACCGGCTGTACAATATCCCCGCCATAAGCTGAACCTGCTCGATATACTCGTAGCTGCTGTAATGACTGGTAAATTTTTCATAAGCGGCTGCCGCCTCAGCGTGCTTATTTTCGCTGGCAAGCTGATTGGCGATATCGAGCAAATGCTGACGAGGCAATACCTGTTCTCTGTCAATTTGGATTAGCTCGAGATATTTTTGGGCCGCGTCCGGTACATTGCGCTGCGCGATTAGCTGCGCAATTTCGATTTTTAACTTTTCGACTTCGCTGTTCACCGGCTCGTTTGTTTGCTCGCCGCTTTTTATTTTCGCCCCTATTGGGGTGTACGGGTCGTAACCGCTTGCCACCGCGTCGCGATACTGTCTTCGGCGGTTCCACTGCTTGACTATCGAGGGCAAATCGGACAAATCTCCTTCGAGCAGTTTGGTACCCAGCATCACGAACATCGTGATAATACCGAACGCGTAACCGGAAAGATGCGCGTCGTATGCGACGTTCTGAGCCGTGCGCGATACGATATTGTCCCATACTATCAGCTTCAAAACGATAAGATATATCGCGGGGATTTCAACGGTATCGATGATAATGAACAGCCAGTAAAAAATATTTATCATCGAGGCCGCATACAGCGCCAGGTATGCGCCCGTGACGGCGGCGATCGCGCCGCTGGCTCCCAGTACGGGACCGCCGCCGAGCACTATATGCCCGATTGCGCTGAATACCGCCCCGGCCAGGTAGAAACAGACATAGCCGAGGTTGCCGAGCTTATCGTTAACGTTTCTGCCGAAGACGTACAAAAAAAGCATATTGCCGAAAATATGGACGTAACTGCCGTGAAGAAACGCGTATGTCACGAATTGCCAGATATAAGGACGCGCCGGATTGAGCATAAATTGCTCGGCCCAAGGCCGTAAAACTTCCGGATTAACCTTCGTCGGACTGTGATACGAAAGAAAAAAAATCAGGAAATTAAGAAAAATCAGCGCGTAATTCGCGTACGGCGTACGGCGAGGCCTGACACTCGTTCCAATTGGGAAAAACATAAACATATTGCGTGTGATTCTACGAAATGTTAATTAATTTAGCAAATGTATAAGAAACAGATAATCAAACAAAGACTCGCCGACATCCGCCGCCGGATGAAAACCGGGGGAATAAGCGCACTTTTGCTCACCAGTCCCGCTAACGTGACGTACCTGTCGGGTTTTCTCGGCGAAGATTCCTGGCTGCTGGTTGTCGCAAATTCCGCCTATCTCATAACCGACAGCCGGTATACCGAACAGGCCCATAAAGAATGTCACGGCTGCAAAATCGTCGAACGCACCGGCCCGATGCCGCCAGTCATAATAAATGTCCTGAAAAAATACAAATCGATAAGGTCGCTCGCAGTCGAAAGCTCGATATCGATGACTGCCTCTAAAGCGTTGAAAAAAAGTATAAAAAAGAAAATAAAACCAGTCACCGGCCTTGTCGAAGATGCCCGCCGTACCAAAACCGACGACGAAGTTAAAGTGATAAAGCTGTCCGCGCAAATCGCGTCGCAGGCTCTTAAGACTGCGATTAAAAAAATGAAACCCGGCATAACTGAATCCGAGCTGGCCGGCCTTATCGAATATAATATGCGAAAACTCGGCGCAAGACCCGCTTTCGACACAATCGTGGCCTTCGGCCCAAATGCATCTCGGCCGCATCATCAGAGCGGCCAACGAAAACTCAAAAAAAAGGATACCGTGCTGATTGATTTCGGCGCACGATTTAACGGCTACTGCAGCGATATGACACGATGTTTTTCTGTCGGCAAGCCTGTCAAACTATATGGCAAGGTTTACAAAGCGGTCCTCGATGCACAAACGGCTGCGATTGCCGCCGTCAAACCCGGCGCCAGCTTAAAATCCGTCGACCAGGCCGCCCGAAAAGTCATCCGCGCCCATGGCTTTACTCCTCACGGCCACGGCACGGGCCACGGCCTCGGCCTCGAAGTGCACGAACAGCCGACCGTCGGCCTGCTTAGCAGGGGCAAACTCCGCACCGGCGATGTTATTACAATCGAACCCGGCATATACATCCCCGGCAAACTCGGCGTACGTATCGAAGACGACGTCCTCGTCACAAAAACTATCGCTAAAATACTTACCAAAGGCTTATAATTGCATAGACGAAACCTTTCTTGACTCAAAGGCCTCAATAATTATAATGCGTTTGTTCACTAAGGGGTGGCCGGGGCTGAAAAAGCCCGTGCCTGAGAAATACCCTCTGAACCTGATCAGGATAAAACCTGCGTAGGAAAGTGATAAGTACGAATATACGTTTTTTATAAGTATTAAATCGCTTCCCTGCAGGAGCGATTTTTTATTTTGAGGACAATTAAGATGGCAACTCAATTACAAATAGCGCGTGCAGGAAAAAACACCGCCGAGATAAATACGGTGGCGAAAAACGAACAGCATGAACCGGATTTCATTCGCAAAGAAGTCGCGGCCGGGAAAATCGTTATTCCCGCAAATAAACTGCACCTCGAAACCAATCTCAAACCAATCGGAATCGGCCGGCCGCTCACGTGTAAAATCAACGCCAACATCGGCGCGAGCAGCGTCCGCTCCGGCCTTGACGCTGAAATCGAAAAAATGAACGTTGCGCTCGAAGCCGGCGCAGATGCGATTATGGACCTCAGCACCGGCTCGAATCTTGACCGGATTCGCGAAGAACTGCTCGCGCATTGTCCCGCTCCGTTCGGCACCGTGCCGATTTACCAGGTCATCGAAGGCCGGGAGGTTGAACAAATTGATGAAGATGCAATTTTAAAAGTAATCGAAAAGCAAGCTAAGCAGGGAGTGGACTTTTTCACTATTCACGCGGGCCTGCTGAAAGAGCACCTGCCGCTTTTGGAAAATCGCATCGCGGGAATCGTCAGCCGCGGCGGCGCACTGCTTGCGAAATGGATGCTGCATCACAACCGGCAAAATCCTTTGTATGAAATGTTCGACGACCTCTGTGCGATAATGGCTGAGTATGACGTGTGTTTTTCGCTCGGCGACGGCCTGCGTCCCGGCGCAATAGCCGACGCTACCGACGCCGCACAAATAGCGGAACTGCGAACGCTCGGCGAGCTGACACAGCGGGCACAGGAAAACGGCTGCCAGGTTATGGTCGAAGGCCCCGGCCATGTTCCGTTCAATCAGATAAAAGAAAATATGGAACTCCAGGAAGAAATATGCAACGGCGCGCCGTTTTATGTGCTTGGTCCGTTGGTAACTGACATCGCACCGGGCCACGACCATATTACAAGCGCAATCGGCGGAACGGCAGCCGCTTATTACGGCGCATCATTTTTGTGTTATGTTACGCCAAGCGAACATCTCGGCCTGCCGAACAACGATGACGTCCGTGCGGGAGTGGTCGCTTCGAAAATCGCCGCACACGCTGCCGATGTCGCCCGCGGCTTAAAAGGCGCAGCCGACCGTGACAATAAACTTAGCGCAGCAAGGGCGCGACTCGACTGGAAAACTCACCTTGCCGAATCGCTCGACCCGGTAACAGCCGGCAAAATACACGAACGGGCCTGCGCCGAAATCGCAAAGCCCAATGACCCCGACTCCGATTACTGCACGATGTGCGGCCGGCAGTGGTGCTCTGTCAGAATCAATCGTGAAATTCGCGAAGCGATGAAAGAAAAGAAACTGAAAGATTTGAGTAAAGCAAAATAAAACGCTTTACGTTTTCATCGAGTCCAGTTCGACAAACGCGATTGGCCCGAAGATGAAAATCGGCACCCACGCCCAGAAACCGGGATTAACCGTCTCGAATATAACTTCCGTTGCGAGCATCTTGCACACGAACGTCAGGATATAACACGCCGTCGTAATCGCGAAACTGATTACAATTGCCGACTTCATCGTGCGCGGGTCACGGCAGACGAGTATCGGCAGTGAAATCAGCAGCATAATAATGTTTATCAGCGGGTCCGTAATGCGAAAGTGCTTCTGGCTGTAAAGCTGTGCCACGTCCTTGACCTTAGTACCCACCGCAGCCAGTTTCGACAACTGCCCGGAACTGAGCAGCGTTTTATACTGCTCGCTGTGCCTGATTGGTATGTCACTGGGCCGAAGGTCGGTTTGAAAATACTCGGTTGGTTCGGGCATTTTTGCCATCGACTTATCCGTATATTCCCCGTTGACAAGGTCCCATCGCTGTGTTTGAAAATTATAAACCGCCTTGTCGGCCGATATTCTTCCGGTTACTGTCCAGCGCAGGGTATTTGGAATCTTCTGTCGCGTCAGAATCGTGGGATAAGACAACGTAGCGCTTTGCACGTCGAAATTCTGAGCACAAATCAGCGCACCGTTGGCGTCAGTGATAAAATCGACTTTGTAAGTTTCCTCGCCCGGCAGGTCATCGTGCGAGCGAACAAGCTCGGTAGCAAAAGAAGGTATCAGAACTTCCTGGTCCACTACCAGCACAGCCGTGAACACCAGTGCCAGCGCGACAATTGGAACGATAATCCGCTTAAGGCTCACCCCTGACGCCATTACCGCGATTAACTCTCCGCCGCGAACGAGCTTGCCTACCGAAAACGCGGCCGCCACTACTGTAATCATCCCCGCGAAGTCCCTGAAATACAGCAGCATATTAAGCCCGTAGTAACTGACGATATTTTTTATAACTTCAAAAACCCCCATCCCCGTATGCTCGGTAAATTCGTCGACATTGACGAACAGGTCGATAAGCACGCGCAGTCCAATCAGCACCGCAAACGCGATACCGTATCCGGTCAGAAAATTTTTCGCGATATATTTGTCGAGCAGTTTCATATCAGTTTTTCAATAGCTTATGCAAAATTGCCGCCGCCAGCAGAATCATAACCGCAAATCCCGACCACATCAGCAGCAGTCCCGCCGTCAGACCGACGCCCGAATTTTTCGCGACGTTCTTTCCCATCATTATGAACACCACCAGCAGTCCTGCCGGCATCGCGCTGACGCCAAATGCGCTCAGCAGGTGCCCGCCGCGAAGGATAATACCAAGTCCGATACCGATAAAAATCAGCGGAATACAGCTCATCCCGAATACCAGCCGGGTATGCACCTCCGCGAGAATATCCACCCTCGCTTCCCGGATATTTATTTGCAGCCTTCGCTGAAGATTCTGCAGCTTATTACTCGGTCCGTTCTGAAGGGCCGCGCCAACCGCCCTTGGCGATATAGATTCCAGAACATCGTCGCGGACAACCTTTCTCGCCACATCGGCCGGCAGCAAAAGCCCGCGAACAAATTTGCGTCCGGCCGCGATTCCCTCACTTCCGTCGATGTTCTGCCACCGCGGACTGAGCATTTCCAACTTAAGCGTCGGATTAAACTCGTCGCCTTCGATTCGCAATAAAGCCTGCTCACAACTCCACGTCCGCACAGGTTCGTCGCTGCGCGTATCGAATTCCACCACGACTACCTGTCCCGAAAGAATCACATCCTTTTGGTCGCTGTTTATTTCCGTGTTCGCAGCAGCGTTCGCCACGCTGAATTTAACCGAATTAGGCTCGCCTCGCAGCTCATAAAATCCGTTCGGCTCGGCACTCATTGCCTGCGATATGTCCTGCGCCAGAAGCTCGGCGGCGTACTGGGCGTTAACCTGCCGCGCGATGTTTTCTATCGGATAAAATTCCAGCGGATTGGCGCGGATTTCTTTCATCTCGTTAATTTTTTTGAACTTGATGTCATCGCCCAGCAGCGAAGGAAACTCGAAATTAATCGGAAGCTGCCCGACGTACCCCCACCGCGAATTCTCGCCCGCCATTTCGTACAGGTCCCTGGCGATTATCTGCACCTCGTTATAATTTTTGCGAGGCGCGAAATTCACACTCGCCTTTTCCGTCGTAATAATCCGCTGTATGCGGTTTTTCTCCACCCGGGTAACTACCACGCCCAGCAGAGTATCGTTATGCATATCCGCTTCGTCGGCGTAAATGCGATACTCTTTATCAGGCGATTCATAAAATCCCTTGCGCTGAATGTTGCGAAACAATATCTGCTTGGCGTCCGCTTTAAGAGACCGCTCGGCACGATGAAAAAAGTCCGGCACTACGTAAAAACTCAACAGCAAATTCGCCGTGGCGACAATTATCGCCAAAACCAGACCGGGATACATCACCGACCACAAACTTATCCCGCTCGCCCGGCAGGCATCCAGCTCGTTATCAGCGGCGAACCGCCCATAAACCAGGGCCGCGGCAAAAAGCGCAGACAACGGCAGCACGAAAGTCAGCGTAATAGGAATAAAATATAACAGGAGGTCAACTACCTGGCCCGGCCCGACGCCGTAATCCTGTATCGGACGAAGGATGCTGCCCAGGCTCATAATCAGCGTAAGTGCTATCGTCGACAGCACAAAAACTTTCGACAGCTCTCGTAATATATATCTATGAAGTATAAAGAACATTTAGTCGAGTTTTAGAAACACTTTAACAAAAACCACCCGCAACAAGCATCAAAGAATTAGGTTTCAAGCAATGAGAATCGAAGTCATTGTAGTTTATAATCAGAAATTTCCAATAAAAATCCCGATTTATTGATGGCATCACCGAATGTTTTATCTGCAATATAGCCCATTTTAACGCCTTTGCCTCGCTTTTAAACAAATTGTCAAACACTTGGCTGTATTCACTTTTCAAAACGCCAGGTTGTGACGGGCAGTGGCTCGAAAAGAGACACGCAATCTGAAAAATTTTTCAGGCTGCATCTGACAGGATTTCAAAATGCTTATATTGACCAGAAAAAAATATCAAAGCGTTATTATTAAGATTAGGAACAGCCGGCCGAGCATTGTTTAGTTTTCGGGCTGGTCGAGGCCTGTGACCTCAAAATAATAGCCGTCATCCCGGCTGTTTATATAAGCAGTCAGCAGACCGAAATATTTTTTGACTTTGTCATAATCCGGCAGCAATGTGAAATCCAAATCCCAGCCTGACAGCATATAGCTCGTGGTGGGAGCAGCCAACGCGGCTGTGCCCGGTTCGCTTGTGGATTTTTTCAGCAGCCACCACATAAATTCAGCAACCTCACGGGTGTTCTCCAGCGTGTATGCTCCACAGTTTGTCGGCAGTTTGGATTTGGCGATTTTAAACCAGCGGGCATCTGTAACCGACTGGCCGCTGCGCAATGTCCTTATCGCCTGTTCAACGCTGGTCTCGAGTCCCATTATCAGGTGCGTATCGGTTACGGTGAACGCGAACGTCGGCAGTTCAATCCTCTTGGGCCGGTCGGACAGGCCCGGCTCGGCAAAATCGTCGAGCGGCTGCGTGCCTCCGGGGCCTCGTAAAAATGGAAAGGTTTCGGCTTTAATCAGATATATAGTATGCCCGAGCAGTTCCCGTTTCGCATCGGGATTATCGGGCGCGATTTTTGTACCGTGCCACGTCGCCAGTGATTTTTCCAGAGTGGCACGATTGGTAGTTGATGCCGCGACAATATATTCGGAAGGAAATACATTATCCGAAAACGGTTTTTTCAATGACTGCGCAACAACAATCGGCCCTGCGAGATAATCGATAACATCTTCCTTGAGCATTATTGCGGCTTGGCCGTCGGGACTGGCGGGCACGAGCGGATTGTACAGCATTGCCGCGATGCCCGGCCCGAAGAAATTCATCATAGACGCAAGCTCGGTGAAAACTTTTTTCGGTTCGAGATTAATTACATTGAGCCTGAAAGACTCGGGGGCAATGAAAGATGGCGCATTAAGCGGCGCGGGCTGGAGGTCGAGCATCCTGAATACCCCTTTTTTCGAGCCGTTGATTTTCAGCAGGCCTTTTATCTTGTACGGACTTCGCGGTTCAGCGGCCAGCTCGATACTCGCGCACAATGCGCTGACGTTATCGAGGCCAAAAGCGGTAACAAACATTTGGGAAGCAGGTTCTGCCTGGGCCTGAGAATTAAAGAGCAGTTTTAAATTGATATATAAATCAGCAACGTTGTCGCGGCTGATGGTTCTCATTGCGGCTGAATAGTCGGGGTCATCGGCAAGCGTGATTGCGGTTGCGCCTTTTAGCTGCGCTACCGTAAATTTGAGAGTGTCGAGATTCCCAGCTAAAATGAAGCAGTCATCGATGAAACAATAACTGAACTTATTATCAAGCTCATCGACCGCGGATTCGATTTTTACGCCGCGAAAATCCTGAGGCGGCTCGCTTCGGCCTCCCATTTCAGAATTTTTTTGGACCGCCCCGGCGATTGATTCTTTGATTTTTGTAATTCCTTCGCCCCATTGCGTAATCACTATAGGTTGCGGTTCGTTATCATCAACTGCCCGCTGGTCTAAAACAAAAG
Organism: Phycisphaerae bacterium; assembly: GCA_041657685.1. GTDB lineage: Bacteria > Planctomycetota > Phycisphaerae > Sedimentisphaerales > Anaerobacaceae > JBBABK01. The sequence continues at coordinate 11,618 of JBBABK010000009.1, forward strand.
CGAGCGTTAACCGGCCTGTCGGCTCGACGTCGGCCTCCATAACAGCCTTGAATAAATCATTATCATCCAGTTCGGTATTGCTTTTTTTCCATTGAGATTTTGTGTTCTCGATAAAAGCGGACATATTCTGGTCTTTGTACAGCTCATTCAGAGATGTTTTTTCAAACCGGCTTTTGAGCGTGGTGTAATCATCAATATCTAAAACTAAAATTGTGCTCGACGGCAGCAGCTTTGCGGTTTTAGGAAGGTCAACTGCGAAACAGGCGGAGATTATAAAAATAAGAAATGGTATTGAATATTGAATCCGCCGCGGCGGACAAGTATTGAATATTGAATAATAATTGGTTTTTGCAATTTGTCTTCTCATCAGGACAGCTTTCCTCAGATTAACTTCATTTCGTTAAGAAATTTGGTTCGTTTTCGTTTTTTCTTTCGTCGGGCTGAATGTATCTGTACCCGGAGTTGGGATTATCTTTATCGTACGCGAAGGCCTCGCGGTTTTCGACGAAGTGCTTAACGTAATCGACCGGAATTGCAAAGCCCAGGCCGCCGTAAAAGATGTATCCCATATTGGTAACGCCCACGACTTCGCCTGCGAGGTTGAACAGCGGGCCGCCGCTGTTGCCGGGATTGATGTCTGCGTTGGTCTGTATATAGACGAGTCCCTCGAACGCGCGGTTTCTTGTGCTGATGACGCCGTCGGTTACTGTTCTTTCAAGGCCGAGCGGATTGCCGACCGCGAAAACTCTTTCGCCTACCCTGATATCATCGACGCCGCCGAGGTACGCGAACTTGATATTAGTATCGCCGAGGTCTTCCACTTTCAGCAATGCTAAATCCATAAACGGATTCATCGCGATGATTTTTACGTTTTTAAAAGTTGTTCTTTCGAAGCCGTTCTTTTCTTTATGGAATACGGTAACTTCGATTTTTGTTTCTCTTTCTATTACGTGATAGTTGGTAATGAGGTAACCCTGTTCGTTAATGAAGAATCCTGAGCCGAGGCCTCCGGGTGTTGATACTTTTACAACGGCTTCTGCGACGGCATCGACGCATTTTTCGATTGTGGTTTTTTTAAGGTTCGCGGTTCGGTAGAGCTTGTCGGTTTCGGGGCCGATAAGAACGGCCGGCTGATTTACATCGTTGGCGTCGAGCTGGTCGATTTGGTAGCCCTTTGAATATTCGAAATCCTGTACCTGTTCGCGCGGGATTTTGAGAATGGTTACACCGATATCCACAAACAATGAGTTATCTCTCTCAGCAAGGATGTCGCCGGTAATAATTTGACCTTGTTTAAGTATAACTTTATCAGCCAGGCAAAAGCCGCAAAGCAGCAGCACGGCCGATATGTAAACCAAAGATTTGCGTATTTTCATAATCTGCTCCCATAAATGCCTTTAAAGAAACCCATTTTAAGCATTTAAAGCGGTCGAGGCAAGTTCAAACGAAATGTAAGTTTAAAAATACCTGTCGACGATATGTTCTGAAACAAATTAAAAACAGGCAAGCATTACTCAGAATCTTAGAGTGAGGCCTATTTTTAAGGCGGTTGACCTGCTGCCGCTGTAAGATTTGCCTTCATAACGGATAAATGCTGATGTTCCTTTATTAAGCAGACCGCTCAGGCCGGCTCCGTAATAAATACTGTCGTCGCGGTTGCTGTCCACATCAGTTGAGAACTTTGTTGTGCCGCCGATAAAACGTGCCTCGATGTTTTCCTCATCCATAAATTCGTGCGCGTAGCCGATGAATATCTCCGGTACGATTTTGAATGTATCGACTGCCGTGACAGTGTAAAGCCTGATGCCGACGCTTGAGAGTAATGATTCCTGCGTTTCGGCGTCAACGTCCATCCCTGCGGCACCGGCTTCGGTTTCCTTGAAGCTTTCATTTCGGTAGCAGGTGTATCGTGTTGACAGGGTAGGGTTGAGAATCCATTTGCCGATGTCGAATTCGTAACCTCCGCCGATGTACGCCGACAAATCATACGCATCGTAACGAGATTCTGCTGTTCTGTTTAGTGCGGTTATTTCCCGATGAGCGCGGTTGATGTGATAGCCGAGGCTGAAAGAACCATCGATATAGAATTTACCATTGTAGTATGTCGCGTAAGGTCCGGCGCGGAAGCTGTCGATATCAGCTTCGCCCAGACCTTTATGAAAATCGAGGTGTGAATGGCTGTACGCGCCGCCGATGCCGATTATCCAGTTTGTTCCGAACGCCCGGTCGAAGCCGAACTGCGATCCGGCCGACTGTGCCTCGAAGCCGGTAAAACTCGGCGTCGAATCGTGGCGGAAAAATACGCCGAACGGTCTAAAGAAGAAGTTTGTCTGCCGAACACCTTCGTTTAGTTGTCTGCGTCTTTCGTTTTCTGTGATGACATAAGCAAGCGTATCGGGATTTTCGGACGCGTCGGCAAGCAGTAAATCGCTGCTGCCCAACGAATTAAACTGCGCCTGCGCGAGATATTCTTTGTTTGCCCGCCTTGCGATTAGATAACCGCTCAAATCGGAACTCATGTCACCGAGCATCGCGGAGTTGAAGGAGTTAAGGCTCGCGTGCGAAATTGGATTGAGTTGCCCAGCCGCGGTATTAAGGCCTGTTGCGTCCAGAGCGGATAACTCATTTATGAGGTCGATATAATCGCCGCTGGCTGAACCCATATCCATATCTATCGCGTGCAGCAGCGCGGCGTTGTTGCGGCTGTTGGCGAAACGCTCGAACGCGTTTCTCGTTGCTGTAAGTATATAGTCATTGCCGTTTACGGAGCCGACAAAGGAAAGCGTCGCTGATGCACTGGTAATATCTGTGCCGTTATCGGTGACACCGTCGTCGGCGGTAATGATTGTAAACTCGTCGCCGGTGCCGATGAAGCGGTCGGTCGGCGTGAGGTCAATAACGGAAATTGCGCTGCCGGATTCGAGTGTTGCGGAACCGGTTACATCGAGCAGGTCGTTTGACAGGCTGCTGTCAGCTTCTTTGATAATTTCGATTTCAAGAATTGAGCCGGACTCCTGCGTATAATTTCCTGAGATGGTTGTTGTGCCGATGCTGTTGCCGGGTGCGAACCTGCCGCCGTTCTTTAAGGTCAGGCAGCAGCCGTTTGCGATTGTGCCGGTGCCCACAAGCGTTCCTCCGTTGACTTCGACGTCGCCGCAAACCTGGCCGCCGAGGTTCAGTATTCCCTGCGACAGTATTATATTGCCCGTGCAGATATTGCCGCCGCTGAACGTGAGTGAGCCGGCGCCGGTTTTGTTCAGTGTGCCGGTGCCGCTGAGTATTCCTGCAAACGTTCCATCAAACGATTGGTCGAACACTACTGAAGCGTCATTTTCGATATCTCCCTGTAAAGAAGCAGTATCACCGGTAAGTATGCCGGCCGTTACATTCGTTCCTCCTGTATAAGTGTTGCTCCCGGTTAATGTCAGATTGCCTGAGCCGGATTTAGTTAGCGTGCCAGAGCCGCCCATAATACCGGTATAAGCACCTTCTGTCGTTTGGTTAAATTCCACCTGCGAATCATTTGTAATGTCACCCTGCAAGGAGTCTGCATCGCCGGTAAGCGTTCCTTCGGTAACGTTTGTTCCGCCTGTGTAAGTGTTGGTTCCTGTTAATGTGAGATTGCTTGAGCCGGATTTCGTCAGCGTGCCTGTTCCTGAAATTGCTCCACTGAGCCGGAGATTGTTCGAGCCGTCGACTGTTAACTCACTGCCCGCGATATCAATCAAATTGCTGATAATACGCGAATCATTATTCGACTGGATGGAACTGTTCGCGGCTATTGTTAATGCTCCTGCTCCCAGTGCGCTGTCGCTGCCGAAGATAATTGTGCCGGCGTTAAGTGTAGTTCCTCCTGCATAGCTGTTTGAACCACTGAGGGAAAGAACGCTGTCGTCATTTTTGCTTATCGCTCCGTTACCTGATATATCGCCGGTAAGCGCAAGATTGTTTGTACCTGATACTGTTAACGTTGCGCCGCTTTCAATTCCTATTTCGTTTGCGGTCGAGCGCGCATCGTCGTTTGATTGTAAAATGCTTTCGCCGGTAACAGACAAATCACCTGTCCCGAGTGCATTGTCGTGTTCAAGAACAATGGTGCCTTGATTCAACGTTGTCCCGCCTGAGTAGGTGTTATTGCCACTGAGCGCAAGTGCGCCGGTGCCTTGCTTTGCCAACGTGCCGGTGCCGGATATGATTCCGGAGTATGTGGTGCCTGAGGCGTCGCCAACAGTAAGAGTATTGGCATTGAGGTTAACATTACCGCCGGTGGTTCCGCCGCCGGCAAGCGAACCTATGGTTTCATTGCTTAATAATTCAAAGTTCGCGGAGGCCACATTTGCAAGACTAACTGCTCCAGTGTCGGCGATGGCAGAACCACCTGATACCGCCAATGTACCCGCCGAAATCGTCGTTGTACCAGAGTGTGTGTTAGTACCCGAAAGGGTAAGTGTAGATGTTCCGGACTTGGTCAATGCCCCCATGCCAGAGACGTCTCCGCTAAGAGTCAGATTGTTTGTGGCCAAAACTGTAAGTGTTCTTGTATTTTCAATGCTGATATTGTTGCCCACATTCATGTTGGGAATGTTTGGCTGAATAGTACCATTGCCGCCGGAAATCGTTATATCGCCAGTTCCAAACGAACTGCTATTGTTAAATTTGATGGTGCCTGCGTTCATAGTAACGCCGCCGGTGAAATTGTTGTTTCCGAGAATAGTGAGTGTAATGTTGCTTGCCAGGGTTAGACTGCCGCCAGCGGCACCTTCATTAATACTGCCTAACGTCAGATTGAATGAATCGGGATTGATAATTATACCCCCCGGGCCATTAGTAACAAGGGCGGAATATATTGTTTTGTTGCCGGTAGCGGTTCCCCCAATCGTAGCACCGGAGTCTAATGATAAGGAACCATTGACAACCATACTGAAATTACCGTTGAAACTGATTCCCTGAACTCCTGTTATGGTGCCCATATTATTCATCGCCATAGCATACGCGCTTGGTCCGAAGACGATAGAATCGTTAATCGCAGCAGGCGGTGCTCCGTCTGGGTCCCAGTTTATGTCAGAGGAAAAATAGTAGTCAAAATAGCCTCCTTGGCCGTCCCATACGTATACCGCGCTAAGTGGAGCGGCGAGCAGCGAAAGAAAAACAACAATCAAGATGCCTTTGACGATACGCAAGGTTAAGCCATCCTTCCAACAGCAGAAACTTTTATAACCTATTCCTAAACATCGATTTTCGAGTTAATGTGTGCCTTGATACTAACAGCAGCTTTGCTCCGGCAAAAAAAGTGGCAATGGTGCAGGCTGCTAATAATGTTCTTCCTGACACGGAGATGTTGTCCGAAACAAAAGCCCTGTCGAACAGAGTTATGGAGTTTAGATGAGCGTTTGTGTCGGTTAGGGTAAAATCAGCGATGCCGTCTCTGTTTCGTGAGCCGAATGAAAATCCCTGCGGGGGGATTCCGACGGTAACATCGCCAAAGGTTTTTGCAACGGTCACGCCTATTGTCCCTGCTGAGGCATTGAAATTCCAGCCCTGCCAACCTGATGCCGTAGGGTCGTTACTGCCGTTGAGGTCGACGGAAAATGAGGGCGAAACCGGCGTTGCGTCCGTTTTTGCGCAGAGCAGCACTGCCTGCAAAATAACGAGCTGCCTCGCAGAAGCCGAATCTGCGCAGCGCAGCCTTTCCGAAATATGCGAGTTGGGTCTCACATTTTTCTCCAGATTTCAAACAACAACCGATAATATCGGACTTATTCAGGGATGCTAATGCTATCTATAAACTGACAATCCGAACCTATTTTACAAATAGCTATTTCGGACATTGCGGAGTTTGTCTTTAGTTTATTAAGCAGCAAAAAAGAGTGTTTTCGGTAGTATATGCTTGGATTTTTCAGGCCCGTGCCGGCTGTCCGGCCTCGCGGGTTGCACTTCTAAAAAACTTGACTTTTAACAGTAAAAATCATACTATTTACTATATGCCACGGGAGAATTTTGGCAGGAACATTACAGGCAGGCATATTTACAAAGCATAGTTGGTTTTTAACTGTCTTTGTTTAACGGGGCAGCAGGGTTCCAAAATAAAATATGTTCTACGTTTCGCAGAAAATAAACAGTAAATATCTCGCGGTTTTGCTCGCACTTGTATCAGTATCGGCATCCGCTGCTTCATACGATATTTCATACGGTACCGGAGTTATTCCGGATAAGACTCTCTGTTACGAGCATTCGGATATAGAAATCACGGTAACGAACACCAGCACGGATGAAACTATACCGCTGTTGTCTATGGACGTGAGTATTTACGACCCGAAGGGCAAAAAAATCGAGACTGCGCGGGCAGCCAGCCCCGACCGCAAAACCGGAGTCACGGGAAATATTCAATTCCACTCTGAGCCGTCAGACCTTGGTCCGGGTGAATCAAAAACATTTTGCGCACAATACGTTTTCGGCACGAGTTCCACCGGCCATAATTACGATACCGGCAATTATACATTGAAATATCGCGTTTACAGTGGCGGCCAAATCGGCTCGAAATCAGCAAAGCCTGTCGGTCGAGAAAAAAAAGAGCCGCTATATATTATTCGGCCTTCTTACCCGCCTGTTGATGTTCCGATACT
>JBBABK010000010.1:0-9756 GCA_041657685.1 Phycisphaerae bacterium
TGATTTTTAGCTTTTGAGTTTTATTTTTGTATTTCACCACGAAGTTCACGAAGCGGCACGAAGATTTATTGATATTTCCTTCGTGGTTCTCGGTGGTCTTCGTGGTAAAAAAATCGTCCTCTATAAATCTGCGGAATCAGCGTCTAAAAATCCATAGTTGCATTTTCATTCGCGTTCGGGGCAGCCGAATGATTGCGGAATAAAACTGCTTGAGGAACAGGGGCGGGGTTGTTAAAATCTTCTGCTTGTATATTTCACGGGTGTGGGGCTGGTTTAAGGATTGATGAAAGGCAATTATTGAATGAAGAGCGCGTTTTTATTCCCCGGGCAGGGGGCACAGCATATCGGGATGGGCAAGGACATCGCGCAGGAGTTTTCGGAAGCGGCCGCGATTTTCCAAAAGGCCAATTCCATTGTCGGCTACGATTTGCAGACGGTTTGTTTTGACGGGCCTGATGAAAAACTGAACAGCACGGCGATTTCGCAGCCTGCGATTTTCACCGTTACTGCGGCGATTCTTGAGGTTATGAAATCCCGGCCTGTTACCGTTGATATGGTTCCCGCTGCTATGGCTGGGCTGAGCATGGGCGAGTATTCTGCGCTTTACGCGGCTGGGCTGGTGAGTTTCGAAGACGACCTGCTGCTGGTCAAACGTCGCGGCGAGGCGATGCAGGCGGCCAGTGATATGAGCCATGGCGGGATGGTCTGTTTGATTGGACTGGAGAACGGGCAGGTAAAGGAATTGTGTCGCGAGGCTGGAGCGGGCGAACTGCTGGTCGGCGTGAATTATAACTGTCCCGGTCAAATCGTGGTAAGCGGGACAAAGGCGGCGTGCGCGAGAGCGGAACAGTTGGCGGAGAAATACGGAGCGGTAAAGGCGGTGCCATTGTCGGTAGCGGGGGCGTTTCATACGGAAATGATGAACAGCGCGAAAGAGCAGCTTGGCTATGCGCTTAAAAATGCGCAGATTGCCGAGCCGAGGGATATCAATGTGATTGCCAATATCAATGCGGAATATTACCGAAGCTCGGCGGATATAATCGAAGGATTGCAGAAGCAGTTGACGCAGCCGATATTGTGGCAGAAGTGTATGGAAAGGCTGATGGCGGACGGGGTCGAGGAATTTTATGAAATCGGGCCGGGCAAGGTGCTGACTGGTTTGATGAAAAGGATTAACCGAAAGCAAAAAGTGGTAAATATTAGTGACGCGGCAAGTCTGAAAAAATTATTGGGAGAATAGAAATGTCTGAAAAAAGACTGGCGGTTGTGACGGGTGCGGCGCGCGGAATAGGCAAACGTGTCGTAATGAAGCTGTTGGAGCAGGGACGGATAGTAGCGGCGATTGATTTGCTCGATGCGCAGCTCAAAGAGCTTGAAACATACGTTAAAGAAGCTGGGCATAGCGTAATTACGCGCTGCTGTGATATTACGGATACGGGAAAATTCACGAAGGTGCTGGATGATTTGGCGGAGGAATACAACGGCATCGGCATACTGGTAAACAACGCGGGTATTACCAAAGATAATCTGCTGCTGCGAATGACCGACGAGGAATTCGATAAAGTCATCGCGGTGAATCTGCGAGCGGCGTTCGTGGCGACACGGGCAGTATCGAAGTATATGGTGCGAAACAAATGGGGCAGGATTATTTCGCTCAGCAGCGTTTCGGGCGTGATGGGTAATGCGGGACAGGTCAACTATGCCGCGAGCAAAGCGGGACTTATCGGTATGACCAAAACTGTCGCGCGGGAACTTGCGAGAAAAAATATTACCGCTAACTGCGTCGCGCCGGGTTTTATCGAGACGGAAATGACCGCGGGGCTGCCGCAGCAGGTGAAAGATGCGGCTATGCAGGTGATACCGCTTCGGCGGATGGGCAGTGCGGACGATGTGGCGCAGGCAATTGCGTTTCTGGCAAGCGATGAGGCTGGGTATATCACCGGCCAGGTGCTGTGCGTTGACGGCGGTATGGCGATGTGATGAAATGAAATTTTTATAACTGCCAAAAAAATCTTGGCAGAGAAATTAAGGTATATAAATGGTGAAAACCGCGAAGAAAAGCAGCAGGGAGCTGGGGCTGGAAGTGGGGGCGATGTTCGGCAGGCACTTTTTCAAGGTCGAGCATCTGCATTACGGGCTGTGGACGAACGGCCTTGAGGTGGATGTATCGAATCTTCCAAGGGCGCAGGAAAATTATACGCAAAATCTGCTGAGCCATATTCCGCAGGGAGTCAAAACCATTCTCGACGTCGGTTGCGGCGCGGGCAAGAACGCTAAACGGCTGGTTGACTTGGGTTATACGGTTGATTGTGTTTCACCAAGCGCGTTTCTCGGCGAAAGAGCAAGTGCGCTGCTGGGCGAGTCGAGCGAAATTTTCATCACTACGTACGAAGAATTGCAGACAGATAAGCGATATGACCTTGTGATGTTCAGCGAGAGTTTTCAATATGTGAAGCTTGAAAAAGCGATTGAACAAACAGTGAAGCTACTGAACGACGGCGGCTATTTTTTTATATGCGATATTTTCAAGAGGGACGTACAGGGCAAGAGCGGCATAGGCGGGGGACATAAAATAAATAAATTTTTCAGTTGCGTCGAAAAGGCGGGATTCAAAAAAAATACGGATGAGGATATTACGGAGGAAACGGCCCCGACAATCGAAATCCTCGATGACGCGATGAAAAACGTAGCGGTTCCCGCGATCGATACGAGTCTGGAATTTCTGCGGGGCCGGTATCCGCTGGTAACAAAACTCTTATACTGGAAATACAAAAAGAAGCTTGATAAGGTTAGAGAAAAATATACCGGCGGCAAACGAAGCAGCGACGATTTCAGACACTTCAAAACTTACAGGTTATTCCTGTATAAAAAGGAATAACTAAATTTCTTCCGGCGAACACAAATTTTAAAATTCCTGCTCGTACGAAGAGTTTTATACAATAGAACGAAGGATTTCTATTCCTTTCTCGATTTTCTTGTCGGTGGTCGCGTAGCTGATTCTAAAATGCGTGTCCTTTTCGCTGAATACCGAGCCGGGAATAACCAGAAGGTTGTTTTTGATGGCTTTTTGGACAAACTCAGTAGCGGTGTCGTTCGGTGCTTTAACAAACGCGTAGAAGGCGCCGGATGGTTTTTGTATTTCAAATTTGTCTTTAAGGCCGTCGTAAATCATATCTCGTTTTTTGCGGTACTGGTTCACGTATGGCGTAACGTCAAAATCCAGAGCGGCTACAGCGGCTTTTTGGAACGGTGTCGGCGCACATACGAACGTATACTGCTGGAATTTGGCCATTTGTTCGAGCAGCGGTTTCAACGCATCACTGACAGCCGCGTAAGCCAGCCGCCAGCCGGTCATCGCGTAAGCCTTGCTGAAGCCTTTGAGCAGGATTGTTTTGTCGTAATATTTGGCGATTGATTCTGCCGGGCCGTCGTATGAAAATTTGTCATAGATATCATCGCTCATCACGACGATGTCATTGCGGCGGGCGATTTCGGCGACGACTTTTAACTGTTCGGCCGAGTAAACCATCCCCGTCGGATTGCAGGGCGAATTGATAATGATTAATTTTGTTTTTGCGGTGATTGCGGCTTCTATTTTCTCCGGGTGCAGTTCGAAATCGGGATATGTATCGATATAAACGCATTTGCCGCCGAGCACATTTATAATATGTTTATAAATTACGAAATACGGGTCGGGTATAATCACCTCGTCGCCGGGATTTATCATCGAAAGGAATGTCAGCAACAGTCCGCCGCTGACGCCGCTTGCGACGATGACGCCGGGATTTTTCCAGCCTGTTTCCTCGGTGACTTTGCCGGATATTTTTTGTATCAGCTCCGCGTCGCCGTTTGTCTGTGAATATTTATTGAAGCCTTTTTGAATGGCGTCTATTGCCGCTTTTTTCAGCGGTTCTGGGACGTCGAAATCGGGCTGGCCGATGGAGAAATTAACGGGATTTTTCATATTAGCCGCCAGTGCGAAAACCTTGCGGATGCCGCTGGCGTCTATGAGTGCGGTCCTGTCTGCCAATATATTTTTCATCGGGCATTACTCCTTGTGCAATTGTTCAAAGACATTAGTATAATGAACAGCGGGACAATTTCAATGCTAATCACTGCCGAGGAGAGCGATGACATTTTGTGCGGTTTGTGGTATATACGGGGCTATGAGGTTTCAATTTATAATTTGTTCGGTGATGCGGCGAGAGGCTGAATTTTGCGCTGCACGTTCGCCGAACCAAATCAATATTGTCCTGCTGGAACAGGGCCTGCACAATGAGCCAGGCAGGCTGCGCAGCGAGGTGCAAGCCGCGCTTGATAAGACGACTGATGAAACGGGCAAGAAGTACGACGCGTCGCTGCTGGGATACGGATTGTGCAGTAATGGTATCACGGGACTGTCCGCGGAAATTCCGATTGTGGTGCCGCGGGGGCACGACTGTATTACTCTGCTGTTAGGCTCGAAGGAAAAATACAGGGAATATTTCGATTCGCACCGCGGCGTGTACTGGTACAGCAGCGGGTGGATAGAAACAGGAGCGATGCCGGGAAAAGAAAAATATGAAAAGCTGCTCGCTGAATATGAAAAAAAATACGGCAAGGATAACGCGCGTTACTTGATGGAGCAGGAGCAGAAATGGATAAGGGAGTACAATTGGGCGGCGTATATTGATTGGGGATTTCCAAATTCAAAAAAGGAAAAGAAGTTTACAAAAAAATGCGCCGAATATCTCGGCTGGCAGTACGATGAGTTAAAAAGCGATTCTGGATTGATGCAGCGGCTGGTTGACGGTAAATGGAATACAAAAGAATTTCTTGTTGTAAAGCCCGGCGAAAAAATAGAAGCGGCGGTAGATGAAGACGGGATAATTAATTGCCGGTGCGGAGATTAAAACTTGGAACAGATGGGACTTCTTACAATTATCATTATAGCGATTGGGCTGTCGATGGACGCATTCGCGGTGGCGATTGTCGAGGGAAGTACGTATGAAAGACTCCACCTGCTGCACGCGTTTCGAATTGCGGTGATGTTCGGATTGTTCCAGTCGCTGATGCCGGTTGCGGGATATTTCTGCGGGCTTGGTGTCAGGGATTTTATCGAAGGCTATGACCACTGGGTCGCGTTTATTCTGTTGAGCGTAATCGGGGCGAAGATGATTTATGAATCATTCAAAATAAAGGGGAGCGATAAAAGTTCATCAGGCATTGTAATACTGCTGGCGCTTTCGGTCGCGACGAGCATTGACGCGCTGACGGTCGGCGTGACGCTGGGATTGGTGAAGACATCGATAGCTACACCGGCGATAATTATCGGCGCGGTGACATTTGTTCTTTCGTACCTCGGTGTTTATATCGGGCAAAAATTCGGACACTTTTTTGAAAGTAAAATCGAAGCGGCAGGCGGTCTTGTTCTGATAGGTATAGGCCTGAAAATCCTGCTGGCGCATTTGTACTAAAGAAAAGCCTGAAAAATCGCAAAAAGGCGGATTTTACTTGAAAATTGTTGTTTATTTACTTAACTTTTTATTGATTTTATTGTTGTTAGAGGTATAATTTAAACTATGGCATTGGGCAATATAATTCGTAAAAAACGTGAAGAGCTAAAGCTCACGCTGGACGAAGTCAGCCGGAAAGTCGGCTTCAGCAAGCCTTATCTTTCGACGGTCGAAACCGGCAGAGTGAATAATCCGCCGAGTGATGAGCTGCTGCGAAAGCTCGAACAAGTGCTCGGCTTCGAGCCGGGACTGCTGCTGCACATCGCGCACGTCGAAAGGCTGCCTTCGGATATTCGCAAGGAATATGAAACATCCGAAGCAGAAAACAAAAAACTCCGCAATCTCATTCGGCAGATAATAGAAAAATCGTCCGACAAATCCAAAATGAATAAGATGCTCAAGGCCGAGAAGGTCAATATCGAGAATGTTTCCGAGTCCGTTTCGGCAGGACGGTTTATCCCGATTATTAACAAAGTGGCGGCCGGTTATCCGCGCGATTTCGATGACCTTGATTACCCCGTCGGCATAGCCGATGATTATGTTCGCTGTCCGGATATTCACGACCCCAATGCCTTCGCGGTTCGCGTTGTAGGTGATTCGATGGAACCGAAGTACAGGGAAGGCGATATCGTGGTGTTTTCACCCGCCGTCGAAGTTCACAACGGCGACGATTGTTTTGTTCGGTTCACTTCACCTCACGAGACAACTTTCAAGAGGGTGTTTTTCGAAGAGGATGATAAAGTTCGACTCCAGCCGCGAAACGACAGTTACGCACCGACGATTGTCCAGGGCAAAAGAGTCAACGGACTGTACCGCGCGATAATTAAATACGAGAGGTTGTAAATTTGCGTGTCACTATTGTCCCGCGATTGCCAGGACAATCGCGTAAACTTTTTCCACACCTGCCAGCTTGAGCGTTTTAGCACATTCATTCAGTGTCGCGCCGCTGGTTTTGATATCGTCAATTAGACAGATGTTTTTTCCTGCAAAATCATTTCCTTTTTTTACCGCGAACGCACCGGCTACATTCCTTGCTCTGGCAGTAGGGCTGGTCATATTCGGCTGGGCGGCGGTGTGGCGGATTCTGATAAGTCCGTTGTTAATTTTTATTTTCCTGGAACTAAGTCGCCGGGCGATGAGCTTCGATTGATTGTATCCTCTTTTGAGAAGTCTTCTCCAGTGCAGCGGAACGGGAACGAAATAATCGATTTGGCCGGCGAAGCCGCAGCTTTCAAAAGCGGCCTTGGCAAATGAGCCAAGTATCGAGGCAAGCTCGCTGTGTGAATTTTTGAATTTCAATATTAAACTTCGCAGGGTATTTTCATAAATGCCGCAGCCTTTAATCCCGTCAAAATAAATTTCTTTTCCCTGGCAGTGCGGACATCTGCCGTTGATAATTCCGCCGAGTGAGACGGCAACTCCGCACCGGGGACAGCTCGAATCCATAGCGCAGGCGAACATTTCGCTCCAGCAGTCGCGGCAGAGCCTGTCGCGGTTATCGAGAATTGCTGCACGGCAGTTGATGCATACCGCCGGCCAGACAAGATGATTGATGCTGTTAGAAAAGACTCTTAGAATCTGTTTTGTTCTTACTGCCTCCATAGAGGCGGATTATACATTGCGTGACATCAAACGCAATTTAATTCCACGGCTTAAACAGCGAGTTATTTTCTGGACCGAACCATCCGATTTTGAATTCGTCCGTCTGGTCAAACGCCTCCGGCGGAAAATCAAGTTCCTCAGCCGATACATGCCCGTCGCACCACACGACGTTTGTTTTGCCGCGATGCCTGAAATGTATGGAGGGCGTAACGCCGGGGTATTCCTTTATTTTTTTACCTGTATGGAGAACGAACATAGGCGGCTCACAGAATGAGTATTCGATAAGCTGACCATTATCATTAAACGCGGTATCGGTAAACATAATTTTGTCCGCTGATTGTCGGATGTCTGTTAATTTCATACTTGTTTGCATTGCTTTATTGCAAAAACCGTATTGATAAGTGCGTGAACCGACGCCCGTGCTGTTATATCCGTATCCTCCGCAGCCTGCTTCGAATGCGTCGATACCTTCTTTGGTATATTTAACTTTAGCGGGACATTCTTTGACTTTGCCGTCATTTATGTAGTCGTTTAACGGGCTTTTAGTCGGGTCAAAAGTATTTAAATCCGGGTCGGCACTTGGTGTGTCGCTCAGCCGGACTCCGTGCCATCGTTCCCTGCCTCCGTATCCACTATCAATATCCGGTGCTGCGCGGACATAATAATCATTGTTACTCAGTGCATAGCCTGTATTGGCTATATGCAATTGCCGAATGTTGCTTCTGCAAACAACTGCGCTGCACTGCTCTCCGGCGGCGGCAAGGCACGGCAGCGCAATTGAAATCAGCAGCGCGATAATTCCTATGACAATTAACAATTCAACCAGAGTAAATGCTTTATAAACCGAAGCGCTCTTTTCATTTTTCATAATTTTGTGTTTACTCCCCCAATGGATTAAAACCGAAAGCAAATTTCGAGTAATCGAGAAAATCGATTTTATTATCAACGACAAAATCAGCAGCGGCGTTAAAATTGTCATTCGACCATACTGATAGCCAGGACTCGGCGAACAATTCGAGGTCAAAATAATCGACTTCGTTGTTGCCGTTAATGTCTCCGTAAGGCCGAACGTCTGAGACCGCGTCTATTTCCGCGGAGATTTCACCCAGTGCTCCCAATTCATTAACATCAACTGCGGTTGTCAGGCGGATATAACGGAACGAATCGAGATTGGCCGCTTGCCAGGTGCACGGGTCAACCGCCCATTCAATATCGAACGCATCGCCGCCGCACGCCCCAGCGTCTATGCCGACTGTGCAGGGGTCGTCCGGAATAGTATAAAACAGCTCGGCCGGCATATCATTAACATCCCCAAAGCCGGTTGTACTATCATCAGAATTACGGTCGCCGAGCAGCAGGGTGGGAGTATATTCGGCATATCCCCATGCTCCTTCGAGATTGTCATTGCACGGGTCGGAATCTTCGATATTGGGATTTACAAAAGCCCATATCACCGGATAGCCGGGGTCAATATCTTGATATAATGGGAAAAGCTCAAACGCGTTTGTATCGTAAGTTTCAGGCCAGCCATCGAAACCCGGGTATCCATCATCCTCATCGTCCCATGTTTGCGTTCGCCACGAGCACGGGTCCGGCAAATCACTGCCCGGAATGATGTACCATTTTTCGCCGGGGTAGTCGCCGGGGATATTATTATCGTTTAACTCCGGCATTATTTCGATTGTCGCGAATTCCGCCCAGTGCTGATTGGGATTGCTGTTGTACCAGATAGCATTTGAAAAAACAATCGCGTCGAGTCCTTTCGGATTAGCCGGGTTGTTTTCCACGTCATGGTCGAAGGCAAGTACGATTTGTCCACCGAACCCGCCTAATGTAACAACCTCATCGTTGTTTTGTAATTGCGTACCGCCGCCATTAGGGCTGCCCAGTGCTATCTCGGCAAGATAGAAAGCCCAGACGTTCACTTTTTGTCCCGGTGCGGGCAGATAGAAAGGCGTATTGGGGCCGTTAAGGCTTATGTTTATTACCTCAGCCGCGAACGGATTGAAGTCCGCCATAGCAAAACTCATCACAAAACAAACAATACAAAAACTCTTTTTGATCTTCGCAGACATGAGTTACTCTCCGTTCCGAACGCGGGCGAGACTTTGTTGTCTCGCCCGCTGCGGGGGTGTCTTATCCGTGGTGCGTAATCAGCCTTTCAGCCACGCCTCCTGCGAAGCCACATAAAAGCAAAACTTAACATCGCCGCTGTTGCCGGTTCCGGAACGGTTATCATCTGGATAGTGCTGTAATAATTGCTCCAGTCGGTATCAACTGCGTATATCGAATCACCGTCCAGCAGAAATTTGCCGATACTGCCGTACGCGATTTCATTTATTAAAGATTGATTTTCAATATCGTACGATGACAGGGTTGCGCCGTAATCGGTAGCGGCATAAAATAATCCTTCTTCATCGAATCCGATGAATCTTGCTGTAATATCGAAGGTTGAATATGCGTCACCAATATCAAGTCCGCCGACGGCAACCTGTGCAGCTGTGAACATCAATATGCTGCCGTCGCGCGAGCCGGAAATTCCCTGGTCGGCGTAATAGAGATTGCCCGTGTTATCGAAAGCCAGGCCTCCCGAATAGCCGCCGATGTCCGCGACGAGGGTCGTTGTGCCGGAATCCCAATCGTATGAAAAGATTTTGCT
>JBBABK010000010.1:9766-18152 GCA_041657685.1 Phycisphaerae bacterium
GCTGCCGAGCGCATCGGGATTGGCGACGATAAAACAATCGCCCTGTGAATTGACAGCCGCGTCATAAATACCGTCTTCTTCTAACTGTTCGTGGTATGTGCCGGTACTGTCGATATATCCCATTGAATATGGATACGGGCTGTTATAACTGGTGCCGAAAGCCGTATAAGTCAGCCCCGCATGTCGGGCCATAATCGAGTTGCCGGCATTAGGGCCGACGTTGCCGACGACTGTAACGCTGTTGTCACTTAAATTCAGCGACCGTATTTTGTCGAAGTTGCCGAAGTATAAATGCCCGCCGTCGAGGTCCAGGCCGTCTATTACAGTGTAAGTGCCGCTCGTACTGTAAAGCTCACTGGATGCAAATCCATTGGTTGAAAAAACTGCCAAACAATTTGTGGTTAATAAAGTTGCCATAATTATAAGCGCAGAAACTCTCCTGCTTCTCATCACCATCTCCGAAGCCATGTCACTCTCCTCTTGTTTTTCTATCAACTCACAGAGGCTTAAGCCGTCCGTGAAGTTATTGGTTGTTAATAATTACTTTTGAATTTTTAATCTTTATTCGAAATGATTTATTTTGCCCGGTAGTATCCTTTCAATGAGCTTGTTGCCTTTTTCGCGAAGGCCCAAGCGGTAAATAAAAAAACCGTCGCTCCCGCAAAAGGAACGACGGCTGTTAAATGCCAAAAAACGGACACAATAACGCAAAACAAAAGGTCCGTGTGAATGCGGTTCCAAATCGCGAGAACACTTATATCACATCCGGCAGCAGGTAAGGTTTTCTGATTTGCGACATACCTCGAGGTCCCTTCCCGTCCATCGTCTACCCTTAGATAAATTCAGTACAGTGGGACAACACCTCTCGGATTACCGGCTCTGCTGAGCCGGTGCGTCACTTACAGCGGCGCGACCATCTCGGATTTACACCGAGTTCCCTTACACCCGCGGTCAGGTTCTTAAAATCTCAAAGAGCAACTAATAGGATACCGCTATGCGTTCCACACTTCAAGCCAAAAATTTAATTTTTTATCGGCCCAGGTAAAGAATAATCCCCACCAGCGCCAAAATCACTGCCACGCAGGTACTTAGCGAAATAACGAGCAGCCAGAACATTCGTTTTTTGTCACGCGAAATAATATATTTCAAATATCTGTCGCTCGCGGCAAACGTCTTGCTCATCTGCAAAATCGAATCGGTCTGGCCTACGGTGCTCTGGTCGAGCTTTTCCAGGGACTGGCGAAATTTGCCGAAATTCTGTGCCATTTGCGAGTCGCAGTCGGCCGCCGCGGCGAGCTGATGGTCGATACTTTGGAGCGCATCGGTCTGTTTGGCGGTTTCGGTGGGAATGCTTTCGACCGCCTCGATAAATTTTTGGTTTTTCATCGCCGATGACTTCATCTCGGCCAGCATCTGCTCGGTTAGCTGCTGCTGATTTTTGATGCTCGGCTCGAAGCTTTCGAAAAACTGCGGCAGCTTATCGAGCCGTTCCATTATCTTTTGCTGATGCTCGGTCTGCTGCGACAGGTGTTCGTTAATGTTTTCGAGCCTGTTGATAAGTCGGTTGAAACCGTCCTGAAGTTTTTCAAGCGGCTCATTCCTGTCGGGCCTTACCATCGCGGTCTGATTTTCAGCCCGCTGGTCGTAGCTGTACTTCGCGTTTTCGTTTTCAGACAGCAAGCCCTCATTAACTTCGGGGATGAATTTTTCTGATTTACTTGCAGGCCTGATGCGACCGCCTACTTTCGAGAAGAAATCCTTGATTTTTTCCGTAAATTTGACTTTCTCGTCCATGTCCAAAACCTCATAATTCAAAAAACCCTCTGGAAATTCATTAGACCTTTTCCCATCTCAAAATTCAAGGGAATTCCTGCGGTATCTAAAGTGATGCCGGAAAAAAAACAGGCTTTTTACAAATTTTTGGGCGCCTATTTTGTGTTCGTCATTTTGGGTTGTTGGAGTTCGCCGGGGCTGGGCTGATTTTCTTCGGGCTTGTCCTCGATTCCCATCTTCTCTTCGATTCGGCCTATTTGCCGTGATATGCCGTCGATGTCGCTCTGGATTTTGTCCAGCTTGGCGTTTATGGTATTAAGCTGCTGTTGCAAATTCGCCCAATTCTGCTGGTTATCGTCGAGCATCCGGTTAATCATCTGCTGATAGGCGTCAATCGCCCTCGCGGTATCGCTGCGGTATTCTGGCAGGCTGTAAGTCTGCACCTCGATTTCTTTCTCCACGCCGTGACTGGTCGCCAGCCAGAAAAACGCGGCACAGGCCAAAAGTATTACGCTGAGAAACGCGAAATTTCGTCGGGTCTTCATTTTCGTTCTCCATAACAATTTTTAATTGAGTGATTCTTATAAATCTTATCGGCTAAGCGGATTATTTGTTTGCAGGAATTGAAAAACGGGCCTGGTTATGTTAAAAGATAATCGTTTTTATTGGACTTCAGGGACGATTCGATGGCGGTGCGGTTCATACTCGGCAGAAGCGGCTGCGGCAAGACGACTTGGTGCGTCAGCCGAATCGTCGAATCCCTGCTCGATGAATCTGCCGATTGCCCGTTAATTTTCCTCGTTCCCGAACAGGCAACCTATCAGGCAGAACGCGCGATTTTGGGCGATGAGCGAATTACCGGCTACGACCGTTTGAACATATTAAGCTTCGAACGGTTGGCCTATTTAATCCTCGGCAAGCGTATCGCGCAAAACAGCCTCTCACAAATCGGCCGGCAAATGATAGTCCAGCGTCTGCTGAGCGAGAACGCAGGCCGGCTGAAAATTTTCGGCGCAGCCGCCGGCAAAATCGGAACAGGCCAGGCAATCGCCGAGACAATTGCCGAGTTGCACCAGTACGGCAGAACGGCCGAGGATATTGATGAGTTAGTTGAAACTCTGCAAAAATATGCCCCAGACAGCATTACCTCTTTGAAGTTTGCCGACATCGGCCTGATTTTCAAAAAATATCTCAAATTCATCGAAGGCAGGTTCATCGACCCCGACGTCCAGCTTTGCAGGGTGCGTAACGCTGTCAACGATTCTGCGATTGTTAAAAACGCTATTGTATGGGTGGACGGTTTTGCGGGTTTTACAACTGCCGAGCTTTCGATTCTCGCTGAAGTTCTTCGCTCAGCTTCGAATGCATCTATAGCATTATGCGTTGACCCTGATACGTTGGATTTCAGCGGCGATGCCGCGATGCTCGATGCGACAAGTCTGTTCGGCCCGACTGAAAAAACATACTGCGAACTGCTCGAAGTAATAAAAGAGAGCAAATTGAAAACCGATAAGCCTGTAATCCTCCGCGATGCAGAAAGATTCAAAAATTTCAAAGCTCTTGCTCATATAGAAAAACAATTTGCATCGCCGGATCCCCGACAGATAAAAGCTGATTTGGGTGTACGGTTAATCGCCGCCGCGAACAGCAGAGCAGAGGCGCAGTTCGCAGCTCGTGAAATTCTCCGCCTGGTAAAAGAAAAAAATTATCGCTACCGTGACATCGCCGTTATCGCCTCGGATATAGATTATTATGAGCATTATCTGCGAGCCTACCTGGACGATTACGGCATTCCGTATTTTATAGACAAACGAAAACCACTGCGGCAGCATCCGGTAATCGGCCTGGTGCTCTCAGCCCTTTCGATTGTGACGCAGGGTTTCAGCCGGGCGGAAGTATTCAATTTTCTAAAAACAGGCTTGACTCCGCTTAGCAGCAGCGGAATTGATTTGCTTGAAAATTACTGCGTCGCGTTCGGCATCGACCACGGCGACTGGCAGGACCCAAAGCAATGGGATTTCGCCGGTGCGAATGAGACGCAGTTCGATAACGCCAGCGTTGATAAACTCCGCCGAAGGGTCGCAGAGCCGCTGGCGCAGTTTGGTAATACGATTTGCGAAAAAAATATAAATGCCGGGCAGTTCACAAAAGCCGTTTTTGATTTTCTCGAAACATTAGGCGTTCGGCAGCGATTAAACGAGTGGGTTGAAAAATCGCTCGCACAAAACGATACCGAGCAGGCAAATTATCATCAGCAGTTCAGTGAGCGGTTCGCCGATACGTTCGACGAAATGGCAGAGGCGTTTGCCGGCATGGAGTTCGATTGCAGCGGGTGGTCGCAAATCCTCGAAGCGGCCCTTGCGCAGATGAGCCTTGCGTTCATACCGCCGCGGCTGGACCAGGTGCTCGTCGGCTCAATCGAACGCAGCCGCCATCCTGATTTGAAGGCGGTATTTCTAATCGGCTGTACTCAAAAACAATTTCCGTCGCCGTTGGTGTATGATTGCGTGCTCACCGATTCCGACAGGACGGTAGCCGATAAAGTAGATTTCGCGCTCGGCCCGTCATTGCGCGATGAGCTTGCGCACCGTGAATATCTTGCCTATATCGCATTTACCAGGCCAAGCGAATATCTTTGCGCAAGCTTCCCGCTCGTCGATGAAAAAGGCAGTGCCGTTGTTTGCTCGCGATATGTAAAGAGGTTGGAATCGCTATTCAGTGATTTGCATACTGAAATAACTGATTTGCAGCGGTTCGATATTAGTTCGGTTAATACAAAATCAGAGCTTGCGCAAATTATTTGCCAGGGTGCCGGCGCAGAGGCCGAGGATAACGAACAATCGAAAAACCTGCGGCTGTTAGCGAATGAATTACGCGGCGACGATGAATTAAGACAGACAGGCGAATCAATTAATTACGCGCTCGATTATGATAACGACGCGCAATTGGATAAAGCGTTTGCGTCTGAAATTTTCGGCAAATCTATGGGAGCTTCCGCCACAAGGCTCGGCTCGTTCGCATCGTGTCCTTATCAGCATTTCGCAAAATACGTGCTCGGCCTGAAGGAACGTAAGGAATTCAAATTCGAGCCGCTGGATAAGGGGTTGTTTTACCATAAAGTTCTTGATTCACTAATCAAATATCTCAACGAACGAAAAACAGATATAACGCAAATCGATGAAAATGAGCTTTTGAAAATACTGCACGGCAGGCTCGAAGAATTATTAAGGCAGGACAGCTTCACTCGCAATTTCAATGCCCGCAGCAAACACAATGCGTATATCATCTGCTCTGCCGGCCAATCGCTCGAAGCGTTTGTCCCCGCCATGGCTGAGATGATGCGGGCCGGAGAATTTCGCGCGAAAATTTCGGAAGCTAAATTCGGCGATGCTGACAGCAGCCTCGGCAGATGCGTTCTTTCCTGCGATGGACGTGAAATAATTTTAAATGGTCTTATTGACCGTCTTGATGTTGCAAAGATTAATTCGCAGCAGGCCGGTTTAATTTTTGATTATAAATTGTCGGGCCGGAATTTCAAATTTTATAAATTTTATTACGGTATCGATTTGCAGCTTGGAATTTATCTGCTCGCGATTAAAGCCGCTGGGTTCGAACCGGCAGGCGCGTTTTTTGTCCCCATCGAATCACTTGCCAGGCGTTCGGATTTTGCGGAACTTGAAAAACGCAGCGGTAAATTCGGCTATAAGTCTAACGGAATTTTCCTCGGCCAATACGCGGAACGAATTGATAAAACCGCTCAAAGCGGCTGGAGCAGTTATTACAATTTCGGCATCAGCAAAAATGACGGCTGCTACGGTTACTACGCTTCCAGCGGGGCGTTAAGGCCCGCTGATTTTGAACAACTACTTAAGTTTACGGAAAGAAAAATCTGCTCGCTCACAAAAGAAATAACGCAGGGTAAAATCGCGGTCGCCCCATATCGCCTCGGCACAGAAATCCCGTGCGGCTGGTGCAAATATCGCTCGGTCTGTCGATTCGACTGGCAGATAAATGATTACCGCTCTTTGGAAGTTTTGAAAAAGACCGATGTGCTCAGCAGGATGGAGGGCGTCGAATAATGGCCAACAAAAAAATCAAATGGACCGAACAGCAGACACAGGCCATCCGCGAACGCGGCCGTGACGTCCTTGTCACCGCCTCGGCCGGTACCGGCAAGACCGCAGTTCTGTCCGGCCGCGCAGTCGATATCGTCAGCGATAAAAATCTTTGTCCCGATTTGTGGAGCATCCTGGTTCTCACTTTTACCGACGCAGCCGCCGAGCAGATGCGACAAAGAATCGCCGAACAGCTTGCAGACGCGTACCTGCGTTCCAAAGATGAGCACCTTCGAAGACAATTATCGCTGCTGCAGGGAGCGGACGTCAGCACAATCCATTCGTTCTGTAAAAAACTGATTACCGAACATTTTTATCAGCTCGAACTCGACCCCGCCTTCGGCATCATCGATGCCGACGAACAAAGATTATTAAAAGCGCAAGTACTCGAGCAGACAATTGAGTGGGCCTGGCAGCAGGACGACCTTGTTCCAATGCTTGAAGAACTGCTCGCGGGCAGGGACATTCGCCCAAGTGAAGGATTTCTTAGAACGATAATCGAAACAAGTTATTTTCTGGAAGGTGTCACTTGGCGCGACGGCTGGTATGATAAGGCAATTAAATTGTGCCGGAACAGGAATATAGACGGAAACGCCGCAGCAAAACAAAAATGTCTTATAGAATTAAAGATGGATGAATCACTTGCCCGTCTTGCCCAGGTCGAGCGAATCTACAAAAGACATAAAGCCGGCGGCTCGTGGTTAAATAAATTTATTTACGATTACTGCGAACCTGTAAAAAAACTGCGGCAATCTTCACAGAAGAGCTGGAGTAATTTCGTGTCCCAGATAAGCGCATTTGAAAAACCCGTCGTGCGTGTTCCTAATGATGTTGATGATGATGTAAAGGAGCTTATCAGGGCCGATGTCAAAGAAGTTTTTTCGCTCATCGACGAACTTAAAGAGCTTGCAGTTTTAAATCCTGATTATCTCACCAGGGTCGGCTCAAAAGCTGACAGGCAGAGCCTTGTTTTAATCGAGATGGTCAAAAAATTCGAGCAGTTATATTCGCAGGCCAAACGCGCAATCAACCGTCTCGATTTTGCTGATTTGGAAAGATACACGTTACAGCTTCTTGCCGAACCGGGCAGTCTTTCGAATAAACCAACGCCTTCGGCGATTGCACTGAGCCTGAGAGAAAAATATAAGTTCGTATTTGTTGACGAGTATCAGGACATCAATCCCGTGCAGAAAACAATCCTCGATTTGCTCGCCGGCAGGGGCAATGTGTTCGTCGTAGGTGATGTGAAGCAAAGCATTTACGCGTTCCGCGGAGCCGAGCCGCAGATTTTTATCGAAGGATTAAAAACCTCATCGCCCAGGCCGCAAAAACAGGACGAGTCGGTACGCGTGGACCTCAATTGGAACTTCCGCTCCGCCAGGGACGTGCTCGATTTTGTCAATACTATTTTCGCAAGGCTTATGAGCGAAAATTTCGGCGGCATTGAGTATAACGACGGCGCGATGCTCAAGTCCGCAGTCGAAAACGAAAAAAATAGTTCCGGCGATGTTTCCTTGCCGCGCGTCGAGATACATCTGCTTGATGATACAATCGAACGTGATGAGCAGTCTGATGATAATGAAGAAAAATCTGATTTCACATCCGCAAGGCAAAGACAGGCTGCATTAATCGCGCAGCGGATTCGCAAAATGGTCGGCGCTGATACGGGCACAGCCGAGTTTAATGTTTACGACAAACAAACCGAACAGTATAGGCCGGTCGAATACCGTGACATTGTCATATTGATGCGTTCGCTTGCCAAACGCGCAAACACATACCTCGAAGTCCTCCAGCTTGCCGGCATACCCGTCAGCAGCGAGGCCGCCGCCGGTTATTTCGAAGCGACCGAAATCCGTGACTGCCTGAGCCTGCTGATGGTTCTCGATAATCCGCAAAGGGACATCGCCCTTGCCGCCGTGCTGCGAAGCCCGGTTTTCAGATTAAGCGATACCGAACTTACAAAAATCAGACTGTTCAGCAAAGACGCAGATATAAATTATTACGATTGTGTCACCGCTTATGCCAAAGCCGGCGACGATGCAGATTTGAGAAACAAACTTGATAAAGCATTGACCGATATCGAATCCTGGCGAACGCAGGCCTGCACCGGCAGCATTGCCGATTTGCTCTGGCAAATCTACCGCAGCAGCAGCCTGTTAGCGTTTTATTCCGCACTTCCGAACGGCAGCGCTCGCCGGGCGAACCTTTTGAAACTTCACGACCGCGCGATTCAGTTCGAAGGTTTCGCAGCCGGCAAAGGCTCAGCTTCACTTGGCCGGTTCGTGAGATTCATCGAAGAACTGCAGGACTCCGGCGCCGAATGGTCGGGTGCCGAGCCGCAGGATTCAGCAGGCAACGCTGTGCGGTTGATGAGCGTCCACAAGAGCAAGGGCCTTGAATTTCCTGTCGTATTCTTAGCCGAGCTTGACGGCAGGTTCAATCTCACCGATTTGCAAAACGATGTACTGCTCGGTACCGACATACCTCTTGGCTTGACT
>JBBABK010000011.1:0-3885 GCA_041657685.1 Phycisphaerae bacterium
GTCGTCGAAGGGCTGCAATTCGAAAATGGATATTTGAGTCCGCACTTTATAAATGACGTGCATAATATGACGGTGGTGCTGGAGAAGCCTTATATACTGATTCACGAAAAGAAAATCGGCAGTATCAAATCGCTGGTTCCGCTGCTGGAGAAAATCGCCAAGCAGGGTAAGCCTTTGCTGATTATCGCAGAAGAGGTCGAGGGCGAAGCCCTTGCGACGCTGGTGGTTAATAAGCTTCGCGGCGTATTGCAGTGCGCTGCGGTCAAGGCGCCGGGGTTCGGCGACAGCAGGAAGGCGATGCTGCAGGATATCGCGGCAGTGACCGGCGGGCAGGCGATTTTCGAAGACCTCGGCATCGATATTGAGAATATCGACATCAGCCAGCTCGGCAAAGCAAAACGCGTCACCATCGATAAGGACACTACCACGATTATCGAAGGGGCGGGCAGCACGAACGATATCAAGTCGCGAATCGAGCAGATAAAAAAGGAAATCGAGGCGACAACAAGCGATTATGAAATTGAAAAATTGCAGGGACGCCTCGCGAAACTGAGCGGCGGAGTCGCGCAGATTAACGTCGGGGCCGCGACCGAAGCGGAAATGAAGGAGAAAAAGGCCCGCGTCGAAGATGCGCTGCACGCGTGCAGGGCGGCTGTCGAAGAAGGCATACTTCCCGGCGGCGGCGTGGCAATGCTGCGTGCGATGGCGGTGCTCGATAAAATTAAGGTGAGCGGCGATGAGAAAATCGGAGTCGATATCGTCAGGCGGGCCGTGGTTGCACCGATTAAACAAATCGCGACGAACGCCGGCCTTGACGGCTCGATTGTCGCGCAGAAGGTTATGGAAAGCAGCGAAAAGAATTTCGGTTATGACGCTCTTGCCAAGCGGTACGGCGATATGATTGAGTTCGGCGTGATTGTGCCGACCAAGGTCGAACGCGCTGCGTTGCAGAACGGTGCGTCGATTGCGTCGCTGCTGCTGACGACCGATGCGATTGTCAGCGAGATTCCGGAAAAGAAGGAAGCACCGGCGATGCCTGGCGGCGGAGGAATGTATTAGAAGCAGATTAAAAATCAAAATGCAAAATGCAAAAATTCAGGCACGGCTTCGGTCGTGCCTTTTTTAATCGTTGATTACACTGAGTGACACTGATTTCTATAGACGCGGATTAACACCGATTAACACGGATAAAAAAATTCTGCGGGTTTGGGGTTTGGATTTTAGTGGTTGAACAGGTCGGCGAGGCAATAGTTTTTGCCGGCGGCGATGTTGAGAGCGTTGAGGACTTTGGACTGGGTATTTGGGGTTAACCTTCTGCCTTTGCAGGCGCGCGAGACCATTTTGTGCGTAAGCTGCTGCGTGGACGCGGCCACAAGGTCGTGCGGCTTTAAGTTGTGCTCGGCCAATATCCTGCTAATCGGCTGCGGGCCGAGGTTGCGGTCGTTATTTCCATTGGTATCTGTCATCGGCTTCTCAAATTACCACAGATTACAGAGATTAACATTATTTATTTGACGCTGATTACGCTGATTTCTCTGACAGGATAACAGGATTGACAGGATTATTATTAACCACGAATGAACACTAAATTTTTACCGCAGAGGACGCTGAGAATATATAGGTGCACAAGACACAAGAACATAAGAGAAAATGAGGGGGTGGTTTTTAGGTGGGGATTTTTTGATTTGCAGTTGGGTAGAAAAATTGGATAATAATTGTTGCGTATGAAGGGAAAATATCCAGTCTGGAGAGTGAAGATATTACAGAGATTGGACAAATATTGAAGAAACAACGCGAGATTCTTATAGAGACTGTTTAATAACTTCTATGCGCTCACCTAAAAGGAAAACATGTGTTTTTTGCGGAGCTCTTCTTGATAACAAAAGCAGGAGTAATGAGCACGTTATCCCTGTATGGTTATTAAAACATCTCAATATTGAAGACCAAACTGTATCCCCATGTCATATTTCAGTATCAAAGGGGGACATCGTATCAATGCGGGAGCATACAATTGATGAACTTGTTGAAGGACGAGTCTGCTTTGCCTGTAATAATGGTTGGATGAGTGCCCTAGAAACTCGGAGCCAGCCTATGTTAATTGAACTGATGAATTCCCATAGGCGACTGAATGACCTTACGAGTGATCAACATATACAACTGGCACGCTGGGCATGTAAAACCGCTTGGCTCTTGAATAGTTCCTCAAATTTCATTCATAACGTTCCCCAAGAGCATCTTCGGCACATTTATATTAATAAAGACACTATTCCTTCAGGTGTTATCGTGATAGCGCAACAGCATTCAGCCACAAGACCATTTTACTGGCTTCAAAGTTCTACTTGGCCAGCAGAAATAGGTGATGATTTAACTCAAGCGGACGTAGAAAAGCTTAGTATGAGCGCATATAAAATCGGTCTTCAACTGGGCGACTTAATGCTCCTTGTGGCCTTTTGGCCACATGATGGCTGGTATTATTCTTTGCAGATAAATTTACACATCCCTATTTGGCCATCACATGGCATGTGTGGTTGGCATTCAGGTACAAATTGGCATGAGCACAAATCCGACGAAGCCTTCTTCGGATTTTTAACAGAGCTTATGATTATAACTGAGGGGCAACTAAAACAGTGCAATGAATTGTGGGGCTAAATTTAATGACATTCCCCCGTCGCGAGCGACGGGGCTAAACGAAATTGAGATTGCTTCGCTCCGCTCGCAATGACATCATAAAGGCGAGATATATGATTAATTTTGGGATTACAGAACGCAAGATAAAGGAGTTGGAGCGGAGGATGGGTGACTGCGAACTGCGCGAGAGTGATATCGAAGAGCAATTCGTCAGAAGCGGCGGGGCGGGAGGACAGAAGGTAAATAAAAGCTCCACGTGCGTGCATTTAAAACATATTCCAAGCGGGCTGGCGGTCAAGGTGCAAAAGAGCAGGAGCCAGGGGCTGAACCGTTATTACGCGAGAAAGCAAATGTGCGAACTGCTGGAGGATAAATTGCTCGGAAAGAACAGCCCGCAGGCAAAAAGAACAGACAAAATCAGGAAGCAAAAGGACAGAAGAAGGCGAAGGCAAGGCAGGGTGTAGGGGGTAGGGTTCAGGGGACAGATTAGTGAATAGACGAGTGGAAAGACGGGAAGGGAACAACCCTGCCACGTCCCGATAAACGGTTCCGATAGACGACATCGGAATCTCCATTTCATTTCGACAATCGGGAATGATGGCGGGGCTAAATATAAAGACATACCCCAACCGAATGTTAAAACCCCGGGCACAGGTCCCGGGGCTAAATATCCCCCTGTGATGGTTTTGTTGACTTTTGTGCGGCAGCGGTTACAATGTTCAGTTCTGTGAAATAATCAGGTATGGGTGGTATCTACGGGTGAACACAAAGTCGGTTGAAGTGTAGATAATAAAAAAAAGGAATTTGGAGTTGTATCAATGAACAAGATGTTAATTGTTTTAGCCGTTTTGGTAATTTTCGGATGTGAACAATCGCAGTCCAGTCAACAGCAGGCTGGCGCCGACAAGGCAATTGCGCAAAAAAACGCATCAGCGACAGAAGATACGGCGGCACAAGCCCCTGAAGATATTAAAGTTCCGACGGCGGATGATAAATACGAGCCGGTCGAGCCGGATGTAAAAGACGGCAAAAACGGGCCGACGGTATATCTTTTCGGCGAGAACGGAGAGTATCCCAAAAATGACCTTGCTGATTTTATGTACTTCGTGCCGTTGATATCGCCGGTGTCGGTATCGGCTTTGACCAGCCAAAATAATACGCAGGGCGGAAATCTTCTTAGCTGCGAGCGCAGCAGCAGCGGAAATAAATTCAAGGTTTCGTGCGAGTTCAGGATGGAAGGCAAGGGGTCGTATGTAA
>JBBABK010000011.1:3895-17831 GCA_041657685.1 Phycisphaerae bacterium
AAACGAGTTCGACTCCAAAGAGATGATAGAATGGAACACGAAGGAGGGCGAAACCAAGCATGTGTTCAAGAATATTCTCAGCTATATAAAATTCAAAGGCGAAGGGTACGGCTGGATCGAAGCAGTAGGGACAATTAAAGGTTCTGAATTGATAACCGATAAAGTTGTCGTCCATTTCAACGCCCGCGGCGCGGAAAGCCCGGTGTCGATAGGCCTGTTTGATGTGGATTTAACCGGGCAAAAGGGCGATGAGCACGGCAGGTATAATTATAAAGTTGCCATGGTAAATTCATTGTCATTCGAAAGGACCGATGGCAAGCCGATGCTTGGAATTAAAATAGCGGCGGTCGGAAGCGATGAAGACTCGTTAGGTGCGTGGGCACATTTCAAGGGCTGGATTGGCAATATGTTTATCGATCCGCTGGAAATTGCCAAAGTTGGCAACGATACGATGCTCGAATTCGGCGCGGTGCTTTATGAACAGCAGCCGACGTTCACATTCCCGCTGGCGGAAAAATTGAAACAGGCTGCGGTCGCGAGTAATTAAGCCACAGAGATTTTTTTTAGCCACAGAGGTCACAGAGAAAAAAGTTAAAGCGAAGAGCTAAAGCGAGAAGCAATAAAAAGCGGCAGGTGAAGGGTTAAATTATGTTTCACTTTTTTACTAACGCTATAACAAACGCGAGCAAATCCATTGCGTGGGGCATATTTGTTTTCGGTTTGTTTTTAATTGGCTTCGGAGTGTTGATACTTGCTCTGCCGAAGGTGTTCGCGATGCTGGCGGCTGTGATATTTTTCATAGCGGGTGCGGGCTGCGCGGGGACGGCGATAAAAATTTATATCGCACAGCGGCAAATCGATAAAATCACCCAGGACGGCTCGAACGCGTACCGCAAGAATGTGCGGATACACATAGAAGAAAATCATAATCAGTGATTTCAAATCCTGAATTCGGAATCCGGAATTTTCAATACAAGACAAGCCGCTAACTATATTGTAGTATTGTTAATAATGAGGACTGAAGGAAAAAGGATTTCTCGCTTGCGGGTGTATTTCCTCGCGGCTCGGCCTGCGTTCCTGACGGCAGCGGCGGCGCCGGTGCTGGTCGGCTCGACTCTGGGTTTTGCGGTTTCGGGGGAGTTTTCGGTTGTGTTATTTTTGTTGGCACTGTTCGGGATGGTGTTTTTGCAGGGCGGCTCCAATATAATCAACGATTATTTCGACCACATTTCAGGTAATGACCCCGCGAATAAAAACCCGACGCCATTTTCCGGCGGCAGCAGGGTAATCCAGCATGGATTGATGTCACCGAGGGCGGCTTTTTGCGAAGGGGTTATACTTTTAGCGGCAGCGGGGGTTCTTGGGATTATTATAATCATTTTAACACGCAGCGTTTTTATTTTATCGATTGGAATTATAGGCGTACTCGGCGCGTTTTTTTATTCGGCCCGGCCGATTAAACTCTGCTACCGAACATTGGGCGAAATCACAATCGCATTTTTGTTCGGAATCCTGCCTGTAACAGGTTCATATTTTCTGCAAAGCGGTGTGGTCGACTATCACGTCATACCTGCGGCAGTTATTATGTCACTGCTGATTTTTTTGATAATACTGGTGAACGAATTTCCCGACGTCGAGCCGGACGCGGCTGTGGAAAAAAAAACAATAGTGGTTCGTTTCGGCGTTTCGTTTAGCGCGGCGGTATATCGAGTCGCGCTGATTTTAACGTATTTAACAGCCGTCGCTTCGTTTTTTGACAGGGTTATGTTTTATCCTGCTGTCGCGTACTTGTTTACGCTGCCGTTGGGAATAAAAATTTTTCGATTGGCGAATAAAGAGCAATTAGTTAAGGATGTGACGGTCAACGCTTTGACGGTTCGGATTCATATATTGGGTGCGGTTGCGTTGACGGCCGGTTTTATTATTTACAGATTGACCGCGGGGCAGGGGGCTTTTAAACTCTAAGCAATGAAAAAGAGACTGATAATAAACGCAGATGATTTCGGAAAGTCGCCGCGGGTGAACGAGGCGGTCGAACGCGCTCACACGCAGGGCGTTCTTACCAGCACGACTATAATGACCAATATGGATTATTTCGAGGAGGCGGTCGCGATTGCGCGAAAGCTGCCGCGGCTGGGGGTGGGCGTTCATCTGAATTTATTTGCGGGCAGGCCTGTTTCCAGAGAACCGTACGTGAAATGCCTGACGGATTCGGATGGAAATTTCAGATATTCGCCGGGGACATTGGCTTTACTGACAACGTTTCGCAACGATATCAGAAAGGCGATCAAAACCGAAATGATCGCTCAGATACAACGGCTGATTGACAGCGGCCTCTATCCGACGCATCTCGACTCACACAAGCATCTGCATTTTTTCCCGGCGGTGCATCCGATTGTCTGTTCGCTCGCTCGACGGTTTAAAATTTCGGCTATCCGTTATTGCAGGGAGTCTGCGGAGTTGTCGAATGTCCCCTGGCCGTTGTCAATGCCCGATGCCAAACGAGCCGCGAAGCTGATGCGTGCGATGGCGGTGTTCAATCGCTTATATGATGAGGAATTTTTCAAAACGCAGGCGACATTCGGCCTGACGCACGTCGGCAGGATTGACACCAATTATATAAAGGCATTGACGCTTTACACTTCGACCGAGACGGCTGAGTTGATGACGCATCCGGCCGTCGAGAATAATGCCGCTGACGCGGGCAAGCCGCTGAAGATGAATCACAGGACGGAATTCGAGGCGCTTTGCGACGAGCGAACGAAAAAATACATCCGCGACGCGGATATTGAATTGATTAATTACAGCCAGTTGTAATCAGCGATTCAGTCGAGCAGGATTTCGTCTGATTTATGCTTGACTATATGGTCGATTTTTTCGGTATATTCTTTGGTAATTTCGTCGGCCTGCTTTTTGCCTTTATCGAGGTCGTCTTCGGTAATAATTTTGTCCTTCTGCTCGGTCTCTAAGTTCTTAATCGCGTCGCGACGGACGTTTCGAATACTGATTTTACCTTGCTCAGCATACTGTTTGACCTGCGAGACGAGGTGCTTTCTGCGGTCTTCACTGAGCGGCGGGACCTGCAGCCTAATCATTTTGCCTTCGACCAGCGGCGCGATGCTAAGGTCGCTTGCCTTGATTGCCTTTTCGATTTCTTTGATGCAGGCCGGGTCGAACGGCTTGATTATAATGGTGTCAGCCTGCGGCGCCGCCAGTGTGGCAAGCTGTTTTAGCGGCGTGGGCGTGCCGTAATATTCGACTCGCAGATTTTCGACAAGGCCGGTCGATGCGCGCCCCGTGCGAAGTCCTTTAAGCTCATCGTGCAGAACGCCGACAGCCTTGTCCATTTTGGTTGTGCATTCGTCTATGATTTGCTTAACCGACATAATTCTTCTCTCCGACTTAACTAATGAGCGTGCCGACCTTTTCGCCGCAAATGGCCCGCGTGATATTGTCCGCCTTGAAAACATTCAATACCATAATCGGGATATTGTTGTCCCTGCACAGCGATATGGCCGAGAGGTCCATCACGCGAAGGTTTTTTTCGAGTACCTCAGCGTGCGTCAGCTTTTCGAATAATTTTGCGTCCTTATTTTTATTCGGGTCGGCGCTGTAAACGCCGTCCACGTTTGTTGCCTTGATTAGCAAATTGGCGTCAAGCTCGGCCGCCCGCAAAGCCGCGCAGGTATCGGTCGTAAAGAATGGATTGCCCGTACCGCCTGCCAGTATTACGACGCGGTTCTGCTCCAGATGATGCAGCGCGCGCAGGCGGATGAATTTTTCGCATATAGCCGACACTTCGATGGCGCTGCAAACCCGCGTGGGCTGGCCCATTTTTTCGAGCGTTTCCTGCAGGGCGCAGGCATTGATGATTGTCGCGAGCATTCCCATATAGTCGGCAGTGTTGCGCGGGATACCGCTTTTCTCGGCGAACATCTGTCCGCGGATGTAATTACCCGCGCCGTTTACCACCGCGACCTGTGCGCCGAGCTGCCGCATCCGGCAGATGGTGTTTGCGATGGAATTGACAGGTTCGCCGTCGATGCCGAAGCCGCCCGGCTTGCAGAAACTTTCGCCGCTGATTTTCAGCAGCACGCGATTATATTTGCTTTTTGCCATTTGCTGTCTCCAGTGTCCCGCTATTATTCTTGGCCGGGACAATACTGTCAAGGCAAAAAAACGAACGCTGATTTTATGATTTGGTCGATAATTAGGAAGGAATTAAATCAATATAACTTCTCTGGGAGAGATATTATGGTTAGCAGTGAAAAAGTGGGATATTTCAAAAAAAGATTTAAGTCTGTGTGGGAGGCATATCTCGAATTTGACGAAAAGATTACCAAACTTCTGAATGATACAGATAGGGTCATGCTAGACCCAGTTAACAACCAAGTACAAGAGCAGTGTTGTGAATATTGCAAGACCATAAACATTGACTATAGGAATGTTTTGTATGGCTCAATGTTACTTATGGTCTGTTCTCTTGCAGAGTATATATTTAAAGAATTAGCCAAAGAGATAGTCCCTAATTATGAAAATAGAATTGGGAAGAGAAGAGGAAACTGGCTTATTAGAAATCTCGACCTTATTAAGGAAGGGGGTAAAGTGAACATAGATGAAAATGATGTCGAATTCTTATCTTATTATATAAGGATACGAAATTGTATAACTCACAATGGAGGGATAGTCTCAAGTGGTAACGCAGAACTAGAGACTGCCATAGCGAAGATACAAGAGTACGCGAAGAAAGGGAATTACCTCTTGTTAAAAGTTACAAGTGATGGCCATCTTATACTTGGAGATAATTTAGTTGGTGAGGTTTATATCAAAATCGTAGATATACTAGACGGCATTTTAGATTTCGCTGGAGATTGAAAATACTCCTTCGGCACAAGAAGTGTGTAAATAAATGCAATAAATAACCCCACAATACCCACCTACGGCGGGTGAAAATTGCGGGGCTGAATTTAACAATATAACCGATTGAACGTTTTTTTATCCGACTTCGAAGCGGACGAAGCGGGTAATTTTTGCTGTTCCGCCGGCGGCCTTGGCGGACTCTTCGAGCATTTGCGCGACGGTCTTGGAATCGTCCTTTACGAACGGCTGTTCCAGCAGGCAGTTCTCGGCATAGAATTTCTGCAGCTTGCCTTCGACGATTTTGTCAACGATGTTGGCCGGTTTGCCTTTGACCTGCTCGGCGTAAATTGCTTTTTCCTGTTCGAGGATTTTCGGGTCGATGCCGGTCTTGTCGAGTGCCAGCGGCTTGGTCGCGGTGATATGCATCGCGATGTCGTTGCCGGCGGTCTTAATTATGTCGCTCGCGGCTACTTTATCGTCGCTGGTCGCAATTTCCACCATCGTTCCGACCTTGTGATTGAAGTGGATATAAACGGCAATCAGGCCGGGGCCTTGCAGTTTGAATCTTGCGAAGTCGCCGATTTGCGTTTTCTCGCCGGTCTTGCTGACCGACTCGGTAATCAGGTCTTTGAGCTTTTTGCCGTTAAGTTCTGTTTCTGCCAGCGTGTCGTTGCCGGTGTCGGCTGAGCAGGCGATGCCGTAGTCGCCGAGCTTGTCGGCCACAGAGATAAAGTCATCGCTCTTAGCTACGAAATCGGTCTCGCAGCACAGCGAGGCGAACACGACGGTTTTGCCGCCGTCGCAGGATTTGCTCACAACTATGCCCTGCGAGGTTTCGCGTTCGGCTCGTTTTGCCATAGTGGCCATGCCTTTTTTGCGAAGTATATCCATCGCCTTATCCAGGTCGCCGTTGGTTTCGGTCAGCGCCTGTTTGCAGTCCATCATTCCCTGTCCGCTCATCTTCCTGAGCTTCATTACGGTCGCGGCAGATATATCAGCCATTTTCATCTCCAATCATTAAGTGCAAAAGTCACAAGACTAAAGTAAAAGTCCTGTGAAATTCGCTTTAACATTATTTGGTCAATTTCAGGTTTGTTCATCGGCAGCAGGGGGTGAATCCTGTTTTTGAGGTGCGGCTTCAGCCGCGACCACGGCCGGTTCTTCTTCTTCGGCTCGGGCAAGCGCTCCCCGGCTGGTTCTGGCGCGTTTTGGCCTTTTGGACAAATCCTCGGCCGGCGTCATTGTCCTGCCGATTGCGACCGCCTCTGCCAGCTCGTTCAAAAGAATATCGATAGCCCTTATTGAGTCGTCATTGGCTGGAATAGCCACGTCAACTGTGTCTGGGTCGGAGTCGGTGTCGATGACGCCGATGGTCGGGATGCCGAGTTTGCGCGCTTCGCGAAGCGCGATGTATTCCTTGCGTGCGTCAACAACGACAATAGCACCCGGCAGGTGCGCCATCTTGCGGATGCCTTCGAGGTTGCTTTTTATTTTGCGCATCTCGCGTTTGAGTCTGGAGGCTTGTTTCTTTGATTCTTTTTCGAGCGTGCCGGATTCGGCCATTGCTTCGAGCTGTTCGAGTCTTTGCAGTCTCGAGCGGATGGTTCGGAAATTTGTCAGGGTTCCGCCGAGCCATCGTTCGCTGACGTAATGCATCGAGCAGTTGGCGGCGGCCGCTTCGACGGCCCGCTGTGCCTGACGCTTGGTCCCGACGAAGATTACGTCCCTGCCGTTGGAGACGACATCGACCAGCAGCTTTTTGGCAAGCAGCAGGTTTTTGATTGTTTTTCTGATGTCGATAACGTGAATTTTTCCGCGCTTACTGTAGATGAATTGTGCCATCCTGGGGTTCCACCGGCTTACCCCATGCCCGAAATGCGCGCCCGCGTTTATTAGTTCTCTGGCTAACTCTTTTGCCACAAACAACCTCCAAATTTCAATTCATAGCTCTTTTAGTACAGACCGCTAAACGGTCAAACCTCAAAAAATACAGTAAATGCCCGATACTGTCAAGAAATTTTGACAAATATGTCCGGCCGGGGTCAGACCCTGTTTTTTTGATTAAGTATGCCAATTTTCGTCCGGACAGGGGCGGCGGGCGGGCCGGGCCCCGGCGGGGCTTGAAATATATTCAAAGGACTGTATAATGACACGAGCTTTTGACTGACCGCCCGAAAGCGGGACGTAGTTTGTGATTTGATTTTCAAGCCCTAATGATTGGAGTTTGCAGTTATGGAACAAGCAGTCGCTCAGCAGGTTGATTTATTCGGGAAGGATTTGCCGACGGTCGAGCAGATAGATGAGCTTATCGATACGGTCAATTGTTCGCAGACCAACAGGACGAAATTTGCCGGTGCCGTTGAGCAAAATGCCGGCAACAGCAAAGCTGGCGTCGGGATCGGGTTGTATATTCTCGGAAAATATAAAGATGCAATAGAGAAACTTGAAAAAGCCGGCGATTGTCCGCAGAAATATTTATACCTTGCGCTGGCGCACGCAAGGCACTGCAAATATGACAAGGCAATACAAAGTCTGGATAAAGCAGAAAAGCTGGGGCTGGAACAACTGCGTGTCAATCTCGAAAAGGTTTCGATTTACCGCTGTGCGGGCAATGTCGAAGCCGCCGCGGAGCATCTGAAAAAATGCGCGAACTTCGAAGGTGTCAGTGCCGATTATCATTACCAGACGGCCAGGCTCGCCGAGACTGCCGGTGATTATGAAAAGGCAATCGGGCATTTCCAAAAAGCGATAGAACTGTCGCCGAACCATCGCAACTCGCTGTTTCATCTTGCATACCGTTATGATATTTGCGGTGATGAGGAAGCGGCGATTGACTATTATAAACGGGCGGTTGCCAACCGTCCGGCTCACTGCAACGCGCTTTTGAACCTTGCGGTGCTGTATGAAGATTCGGGCCAGTACAATAAGGCAATGCAGTGCGTCGAAAAGGTGCTGCAGTATCATCCCAATCATCAGCGTGCGATACTGTTTTCCAGAGATATTGTCAGCTCGCGGACGATGTACTACGACGAGGAAAAGGAAAAACGCAAGACCAGGAAGAACCAGATTCTCGAAACGCCGATTTCAGATTTCGAGCTTTCCGTGCGCAGCAGGAACTGCCTGAAAAAAATGAACATCAACACGCTTGGCGACCTGCTGAATATTACAGAGGCCGAGCTGCTTTCGTACAAAAACTTCGGCGAAACATCGTTGCGTGAAATCAAGCAAATCCTGGAAACCAAGACGCTGCGGCTGGGCCAGGCCGTCGATGACGGCTCATTGCCCGCAGAAGGAGAACGGGATATCGAGGCTGAACAGCAGGAAAACAGTATGATGAACAAGCCCGTCGAGGAACTGCAGCTTTCCGTTCGTGCGCAAAAGTGCCTGTCGAGACTCAATATTCATACCTTCGGCGAGCTGACCCGCAAGACCGAAGCGGAGCTTTTGGGCTGTAAAAACTTCGGCGTTACAAGTCTCAACGAAATAAAAGAAGCTATGACAAAGTTCGACCTGTCGCTGCGAACTCTGGAATAAAACGGGGCGGTTTTGAAATCGATACAAAACGAATCTCGCCGTGCATACGCAACTCTGCCGCGGCGGATAGTTCTGAAATTTATCGCGGCGATGTTTTTATGCGCGTTGGTACTGATAGGCTGCCGTAAAAAAGTTCAGGCCCCGGGTGTCGAACACCTGCTCGGTCTGGAAAATCAGCCGACTATCAGGGTGCTGCTCGTCAATGATGTCGCAAGCTGCCTGTTCAGCACCGAAGCATCATTTACTATAACGGCCGTCGGCTCGGATTCACCTCAGATGCGTTTCGATTCTAACAGCAAGGCCCTTAAGATAGAGGTTATTGAAAATAAAATTTCCTTCGACGGCTGGAGCAGCTCGGCGGATTCCCTGCAGATTATACCGGATGCAAATGAAATTTTCATACTCAACGGACGCCGGTACCGCGGAAGTGTGCGGATAGATATCGGCAGCGAAAAAAATACGCTGGATGTGATAAATACCGTCGGCATTGAGCCGTACCTGGCCGGCGTTATCGGAGCGGAGATGCCGAGCTATTGGGAGCCGCAGGCCCTTGAAGCCCAGGCGATAGCGGCAAGGACGTATTGTCTTTCCATTAAAAACAATTTTGGCGACGGTCGGCACTGGGACGTTCGCAGAACGGCGGCTAACCAGGTCTACCAAGGTGTCGCCGGCGAATCGCCCGCGGTGTGGAAGGCAATTGAAAAGACAGCGGGGCGGGTACTTGTTTATGTGCGCAGCGACGGCAGTGAAGATATTTTCCCGGCTTATTATTCATCGACCTGTGCGGGCCATACCGAGAACAGCAAAAATGTTTTCGGCGATGAGCATAGGCCGCTGGCCGGTGTCAAATGCGAATACTGCCTCAGTGTCGCCAAGAAAGAATATGTAGACTGGCCGACGGTGTATA
Organism: Phycisphaerae bacterium; assembly: GCA_041657685.1. GTDB lineage: Bacteria > Planctomycetota > Phycisphaerae > Sedimentisphaerales > Anaerobacaceae > JBBABK01. The sequence goes on from JBBABK010000011.1 coordinate 13,197, forward strand.
TGACGAAAGAGCAGGTCAATGAAAAATTAATCGGCCGTTATCCGCAGTTGAGTAAACTCGGCAGTATCGAGAAAATATCGGTGTTATCAAAGAGCGAATATGGCAATCTCACGCGCCTTACCTGGATAAAGCTCGAAGGCAAAGACGGCGTGAGTGACACTGTTAGGGCCGAGGATTTTCGTCTTGCGCTTGACCCCAGCGGCTCAAAAATTAAAAGTGCCGCGTTCAGGATTCAAACCACAGGAAACGGCTGGGCTTTTGCGGACGGGAAAGGTTTCGGCCACGGCGTCGGGATGTGCCAGTCCGGCGCGCAGGGTCTGGCTCGAAAAGGCCAAAGCACCTGGCAGATTCTTTCTTACTATTATCCTGATTCACAAATCAAAAAGCTGTACTAAAAGAGCGGATAGATAAACGGCGCAAGAGCCGAGCTGCTCAGAAGCACGATTAGGCCCAGTAACAGCAGCATTACTATAATCGGCAGCAGCCACCATTTTTTATTATATTTCAGGAACTGCCAGAATTCACTTATTAAAGAAGAGCGGCCTTGTTTGGAGAGCTGTTCGAAGTTTTTTTCCCTGGGCATAAATAATCCTAAAACTGGTGAAAGTAATCTTTGTCCGACCGTTTGCGCTTGTACTCAATCCAGTATGTTTGGGCTTGAGGGTCATATTTCCTGTAAAGCGGGTCTCGTCGCAGTAGTTTAAAAACAATCGCGACAGGCGTGATAATTCCATAATAAAATACCGCCATTATCAGGTGACTGACAATCCAGCCGATTGGAAACGTCAAGATTATCAACGCCAGGTAAAAAGGTTTTGCCAGTTTATCTGAAATCCTGCTCAATACGAATACTATGACACCAACGAGGAAAATCACACCAAGGCCGATAAGCGATATTTTTCCCATCCATAAAAGCATCAGCCCGAGCAAGCTGCTCATAAACAAAGCCGCGAGACCGAAATCCCGCAGCACTTTTTTCGTTGGGTGCAGATTTAATGATACAAGTGCCATAGAATTTTCTCAATCCAATTGAAATTGCGCAAGATAACCATCGATTTCTATCTGCTTCATTTGCGGCTGTTCGTTTTTATACAATACATAGTCTTCGAGAACCAGCACATCCATATTCGTCGAGCGAAAACAGTTAAAGGCATTCTCCGGTGTGCATACAATCGGCTCGCCGCGAATATTAAAACTCGTATTTATAACCAGCGGACAGCCGGTCTTTTCGCTGAATTTTTTCAGCAGACGGTAGTATCGCCCGTGCCTTTTTTCGTCAACGGTCTGGATTCTCGCGGAATAATCGACGTGAGTAATCCCCGGCACTGTGCTGCGTTTTACTTTCAGCAGCTCGATGCCTGAAAGTTTGTCCTGTTCTCCGTTGGGCTTGATTCGTTTTGATTCCTGCACCGGCGCGACCAGCAGCATATAGGGGCTGTCTTTATCCGCGGGCAGGTCGAAGTATTCGGATGCCTGCTGCTGAAGGACGCTGGGAGCGAACGGCCTGAACGATTCGCGGAATTTTATTTTAAGATTCATCCGCTGCTGCATTTGTTCGTTGCGTGCGTCCCCGATAATGCTTCGGCTGCCCAGCGCGCGAGGCCCGAATTCCATTTTTCCCTGAAACCAGCCGATGACGTTTCCCTGCTCGATATCGCAGACTATTCTTTCAAGCAGATCATTTTCCTGCGGGTAGAAATGATACCTGGCACCTGCCGAGTCAAGAAAATCTCGAATCTCATCATTGGAATAAGCCGGCCCGAGATATGAAGCCGACTGCATATCATTTTTCTCATCGACTTTTCTCGGATTATTAAGCAGCTGATAATGCACGAACAACGCCGCTCCAATCGCTCCGCCTGCATCTCCGGCTGCCGGCTGTATCCATAAATTTTCAAAAGGCCCTTGTCGCAAAATCTGTCCGTTGCCGACGCAGTTAAGAGCGACACCGCCTGCGAGCACGAGATTTTTTAATCCGGTTTTCTGGTGCGCAAAATTTATAATCCGCAGCATTATTTCTTCTGTGACTTTTTGAATCGAAGCAGCCAGGTCCATTTCGCGCTGCGTAATGGGGGATTCGGGCCTGCGGGGAGGACCGCCGAAAAGCTGCTCGAATTTTCTGCCAACCATCACGTCAGTATAACAGTATGTGAAATAATCCATATTGAGCCGGAACGAACCGTCATCTTTCAAATCCAGCAGATTGTCCATAATCGCATCGGCATAAACAGGTTTGCCGTACGGCGCCAGGCCCATCAGTTTGTATTCGCCGGAGTTAACCTTGAAACCTGTAAAATATGTAAATGCCGAATACAATAATCCGAGCGAGTGTGGGAAATGAAGCTCGTAGAGCAGTTCGATTTTATTGTCTCTTCCGATTCCGATGCTCGCGGTCGTCCATTCACCGACGCCGTCGAGCGTCACGATAGCAGCCTGCGAAAACGGACTGGGGAAAAATGCGCTGGCTGCGTGCGATGGATGATGCTCCGTAAAAACAAACCTGCCACGGAAATTTCCACCCAGTGCCTTATCAAGCTCTCTTGGTATCCGCAGTTTTTGTTTGAGCCATATTGGGATGGCCATCAGGAACTGACGAAAGCCTTTCGGGGCGTACGCAAAATATGTTTCCAGGAGCCTATCGAATTTCAACAACGGTTTTTCATAAAACACGACGTAGTCCAAATCCTCGGCTTTTAGCTGTCCCTGCCGCAGGCAGTATTCGATTGCGTGTATGGGCATTTGTGAATCGTGTTTTTTGCGGGTAAATCTTTCCTCCTGAGCTGCGCAGACGATTTGCCCGTCACGAAGCAGAGTGGCCGCGCTGTCGTGATACAGACCTGATATTCCTAATATATAAACAGGTTTTTCCATTGCCAATATTTAAGGACTGACTTTCTGCTCCAGTTTATTGAGATAGTCCTTAAACCCTTTTTCATTTATGTGGTTTGGGTCGATAGCTATCGCGAGTTTTGCTTCTTCAAGAGCCTTGCTGTACTTTCCATGTTTGCTCAGCAAAATGCATAAATAGCCATGTCCTTTTGCCGTTTTTTCTTCTGGAAGATTTTCGAACGCGCTGTATAATATTTCGATTGCCTTGTCGATATCTCCGATCTTTTCGTAGCCTTGAGACAAAGCGATATACAAATCAATAGAGTCAGCTGGTTCAATCGACAGGCTTTTGTTCATATGATGAATGAACTTGTCGTATTTCCTTTGTGCGAAATAAATTTTAGCAAGCTCAAAATGACCGTAAGCCGAATTAGGCTTGATTGCCAGAAGTTGCTCCAAAACCTTGCCTGCTTCGAAAATATTTCCTTGTTTGTTAAGAATCATTACCAGTGCTATAAGTGCGTTCGGGTTGTAAGGGCAAAGCCGGACACTTTTTCTGATTTGATATTCCGCCGTTTTTAAGTCTGCGGGTTTATCGCTCAATATCAGGGAATATCTCTCAAGAAGCTGCCAGTCATTCGGTCTTATTTGTGCGGTTTGTTTATACTGTTCGAGTGATTTATTTAACTTTGACGGTTGTGAACGCACATCCAGTTCTTCAACCTGTTCCTTGGTTTTTTCAATGAATTCATCGTGATAAAGCTGATTTGTAAAAGGTGGTACATCGAGCATTTTCTTGAGCATATAATCCAGCAGGAAATATTTATCAAAATCAGTATAGGCCAGTGCGTCGGCACATTGTTGTTCACTAAGCACAGGTCCATCTTTTTCATTTATTGAATCAGGCAGTGTTTTTGCCACTTGTTCAAAAATCGTTTTTGCTATCAGATAGTTACCACTGAAGTTCAGGTGAACATGCTCGTATAACAACTCTTTACCAACTATCCCGTTAAGACTGTTTTCTTCGAGTTGAGAAACACTATCCGCGAAGAAAATACCATCCGAAACTCTATTTTCGGCAGTTACCCGGATGATTTCGTTAATTTTCGAATCGGCTCTGAACCGCAGCGTATCGTACTCAAGTGCTTTTATATACCCCCGCCTTGCCGCTTCATATTGACCTGTATTCCAGTAACATTGAGCAAGTCTAAATTGAAGGTCTGCGAATGTCTCGTCAATTTCCGCTGCCTTTTGATAACTTGTTATCGCCTGTTTATAATTACCCGCTGCATCATAATCTATGCCCTGCTGATAAAGCTGCTGCCATTTTTGGTTTTCATCCTCAGTTAGTGTTTCTTTATGCATCGATGCGAATGGAGGACAATCTTTGATATTGACGCCGATGTTCGAGACAATAACTTCTGCGTCAGCTCGCTGTGCGGTTTTGCAGATATCCTCCAGATTCTTTTGATAGTAATTGTACACGGATTGTAAATCGTCAGAGTCGTGACGTACCTGCTTACTAAGAAACATTTCCATTCCGGCCCATCGAGGCAGATTTTTCTGGTTTTCTCCGGTGTTTAAAATCCGTTCGAAAAGTTGGCCTGTTCGCGTTGATTTCAGTGCTATGTTGGCTCTTATCAGGGATAAATTCATAGGCAGGTGCGTTAGAACAGTGCCCGGGCCGTACGGGCCGACCACTTCGTTATTGCCGAGGTACACGATGAAAAGATCAGGGTCGTAACGGGCGCAGTCTTTCGCAAGTTCCAGAACAACGTGTGAATTAATCGCAACCGCTGCGACCGT
>JBBABK010000012.1:0-2335 GCA_041657685.1 Phycisphaerae bacterium
TGTACAGTGCGGCGGCAAGCGAGATTAATACCACGCCCAATGCGACCGCGACAGTGGGTATGAATGCGACTTCGCGCCTGAACTCGACCGCGAGGACGAGCACCGTGAGAATGACAAAGAGAAGCCAGATGAAAAATGAATTGACGACGTGAGGAGCGGCTAAGCTTCTTCGCTTGGCGGCGCGTTCGGCCGCGATGCTTTTACGCACATTTGTTCGCCTGGCGTTAAGTTTTTTTAAGAATAAAAAGCTCATATAAAATTAAATTCTAAATCCGAAATTAGAAATTCTTAAAGTTCATCTTTTTTGCCGTAAGCGGCGACGATACTTTGCACAAGTTTGTGCCTGACAATATCCTTCTGGGCAAGCTCGGCGTATCCGATGCCCTTGATTCTTCTCAGTTTTGCAACCGCCTCGACCATACCGCTGACCATTCCCCTTTCCAAATCGACCTGGGTAATGTCGCCGGTAATAATCATTTTTGAGCCTAAGCCGAGTCTTGTCAAGACCATAAGCATCTGCATCGGCGAAGTATTCTGCGCTTCATCGCAGATGATAGCCGAGTCGTTCAGCGTTCTGCCTCGCATAAACGCCAGCGGGATGACCTCGATAATGTCCATCTCCATAAACTTTCGCATCTGTGCGAAGTCCATCATATCTTCGAGTGCGTCGAACAGCGGTCGCAGGTAGGGATTAACTTTAGCCTGTAAATCGCCGGGAAGAAATCCGAGCTTTTCGCCCGCTTCGACGGCCGGACGGGCAAGTATTATTCTCCTGATTTCTTTTCTCCTGAGCATCGACACGGCGACCGCCACGGCGAGATATGTTTTGCCGGTACCGGCCGGGCCTATGCAGAACGTGATATCGTTCTTGAGCATCGTCTCGATATATTTGAGCTGGCCGCTGGTGGAAGGCTCGATTAGTTTTTGTGAAAAGACCGTAATGGCCTGGCCCGATTTTTTTTCCGTCGCGGTCGGATGTTTTTCGATATAGCGCATCACGTCCGCGGCCGTCAGCGTATCACTGCGAATAAGATGCTTTTGCATCTGGTCGATTGCCTCGGCGGCGTTGTTGACGTTCTCGGCCCTGCCTGAAATGGTGAGCGTCTCGTTGCGGGCGATGATTTGCACGTCGAGATTCTTACGCAGGAGTTTGAGGTTCGCGTCGGCCGGGCCGAAAAGCTCGAGCTTCCTGTGAATTGGTTCTAATTTTATATTGACCTGCAAAATAGTTCCTTTATTCAGCGGCTAAAGAGCATCAAAAAGAAATACGCAAAGGGAGCCGCTGCCAGCGGCGAGTCGAGCACATCGAGCAGACCGCCGAAACCCGGCACCACTTTCGAGGCATCCTTTTGTTCGCTGTCGCGCTTCAACAGCGACTCGGCCAAATCGCCGAGCTGTCCGATGAACGCTAATACGACCGCGAACGCAACAGCCGAGAACCACGACATTATATCAAATATAACCGCGAATAAAATCGATACTATTGTTGCAAGTACAATTCCGCCGGCCATACCCTCCCACGTCTTTTTCGGGCTGATTACGGGAGAAAATTTATGTTTTCCCCAGAGTGTGCCTGCGGTGTAAGCGCCTATATCGGTACACTTTACGACGGCAATGACCATCAGCAATGCGGCTGTGCCGTTTTCAATATCTATAAGTACGAAAAACGCCGGCAGCAGGCCGAGATAAACCAGGGCCAAAAGATTCGCGCCGCAGTTGGAAAGGATGTTGTTAGTTCCGAAGCGAAAATACTGCCTCGCCAACAGGGCAAACATCGCAAGAATGATTACGGCGGCAAGATATTTGTCAGCGGTGATTATTAAAAACTGCGGCCAGTACCAGGCTGTCGCAAGCGCGATTGAAAAAATTACGGCAAGAGGTTTGAAAATCGTCAGGCCTTTGGCGGCCGCAAGGCGGGACATCTCCATAACGGCTGGGATTATCAGCAATGCAATAAGGCCGCAGAGCAGCGTCGCGTGAGTCGGGTTGCACTGAAGTTCAGGGCAGGTGTAAAAAACCAACCGGCCGTCAAGCAGCAGAACGGCGGTGAAAAAAGCCGTCATCAGGGTTCCGAATATCAGTCTGTATTTCAGCATATAATTTTATTTTTTAAGCTGCTGGTCGGTCCGGCCGAAGCGTCGGACTCTTTTCGAGTACGCAAGTACAGCTTTTTCAAGTTGCGGCTCGATGAAGTCGGGCCAGAAAACGTCGGCGACGTAAAATTCGCAATAAGAAATCTGCCAGAGCAAAAAATTGCTGACGCGAATTTCGCCCGCGGTTCTAATCAATAAATCCGGGTCGGGCAGACCGGCGGTGTATAAATGTTCGCTGACGC
>JBBABK010000012.1:2345-17538 GCA_041657685.1 Phycisphaerae bacterium
GTCGATTGCATCAGGAGATAATTTTCCGTCTTTGCACTCGGCTGCGATTGTTTTTGCCGCGTGCACGATTTCGTCGCGGGCGCCGTAGTTAAGCGCCAGCGCAAGTCTCATTCCGGTATTGCCGCCGGTAAGCTCAAGCGTTTTATCCAGCTCCTTGAGAAGCGAATCGGGAAGCATATCGCGGGTGCCGAGATGGACGAGCTTTACATTGTTGCGTTCCAGCATCGGGCGAATCGCGACAAGGTAACGCGTGTAAATGTGCATCAGCGCATCGACCTCGGACTGCGGGCGTTTCCAGTTTTCGAGACTGAAAGAATAAAGCGTCAGCACTTCGATGCCGAGATTGACGCTGTGGACGGCGATTTTTTCGACGGTCTTGCCGCCCTGCCGGTGGCCGTGAACTCTGCTTCGGCCTTTTTGCTGCGCCCATCTGCCGTTGCCGTCCATTATAATCGCGATATGTCGCGGGATTTGCCCCGGGTCGATTGCCAACCGCTCGGCTGTGTCTTTTCGTTTTTGTTCGAAGGTCTTGTTCACTTTGGCACGAGTGCTGTTATCTTGTTATTGTTTGTGAGCGTTTCGGCCCGACGCCGACTATCGATACCGGTGCGCCGGTGAATTCTTCGATAAGACCTACGTAACGTTTCGCGTTTTCGGGCAGGTCGTCGAATCTTTTTATCTGAGACAAATCTTCGTCCCAGCCGTCAACGGTTTGATAGACCGGCTCAGCTTTTGCAAGCTGAGCGATATTGCACGGGAAAAAAACGGATTCTTCGGAACCGATTCTATACGCCCCGCAGATTTGGATTTTTTCTATTCCGCTGATTGTGTCGAGGTGCATAAGCGCGATTGAATCGATGCCGCCGATGGTTACAGAATATCGCACGGCCACCGCGTCGAACCAGCCGCACCGTCGGGGCCTGCCCGTCGTCGTTCCGTATTCGTGCCCGCGTTCGCGGATATATGAGCCGATTTCGTTATCGAGTTCCGTCGGGAACGGGCCTTCGCCGACGCGGGTGGTATATGCCTTTGCGATGCCGATAAATTTATCGACGTATTTGGCCGGCACGCCGCAGCCGGAACTCATTCCGAGCGAGCTTGCGTTGGAGCTGGTGACATACGGGAACGTGCCGTGGTCCAAATCGAGCAGTGTCCCCTGTACGCCTTCGAATAAAATGGATTTTTTCTGCGATATAGCGTTGTGCAGCAGTTGGGTGGTATCGGTAATAAACGGCAGCAGCTTATCGGCATAAACTTTGCATTTATTAAAAATCTCATCTGCGTTCATCGGCTCGGCTTTATAGAGCGCTGCGAATATTTTATTTTTGTGCGCGACGATTTTGTTTAATTTTTGTTTGAGAGTATCGAGGTCTGTCAAATCCGCCGCCCTGACCGCGTACGACCTGCCGACTTTGTCGGCATAGCACGGGCCGATGCCTCTTATGGTTGTTCCGATTTTTCCTGCGCCGAGCGAGCTTTCGCGGAGCTGGTCTTCGGTTTTGTGATAATCGAGAACAAGGTGCGCGTTCTGGCTGATGAATAATCTGCCGGCCAGGGTAATTCCCTGTTTTGCGAGGGAATCGATTTCGCCCGTGAGGCAGTCGGGGTCGAGCACTACGCCATTGGCGATTACACATTTGGTACCGGGCCTGACCGACCCGCTTGGCAGCAGGTGCAGCGCGAATTTTTTATCGCCTATGACCACGGTATGCCCCGCATTCGCCCCGCCGGCGTATCTGACGACTATGTCCGCTTTTTCGGCGAGAATATCGACGATTTTGCCTTTGCCTTCATCGCCCCACTGTAAACCAACAACGCAAGTGTTCATTAATAACTCCAGACTTCAGACACCAGACTCCAGATTTTTGAATATTGAAAAAAGGGCAGAATAATATCGGTTGCCCCGAAGATTGTATTTGGCCCGCTGATAATTTCAAGTGATTTTTGTGACGAGATGGTCGAGCAGGGATTTTAGATTGTCATATCGCTTATAGCTGAAGGCCTTGAGGGCGTTTTGGCCGTCGGGTTTTTTGTAGGAAATTATGAAAAATCCTTTGGAATCGAAGTGGGTCCTGTCGATTTGCTCAATGGAGGCGTACGGAATTTTCTGTTTATTATCTATAATCAGCTCGTTGTCGTCGAGGACGAGTTTGTGGTCTTTGACCTTTACAAACCATATCGCTGATATAACCGCAATGGCTAAAAGGCCAATGGAAACTCTCTGATTGAATAATAGAGTTCCGTCCGGTTCGCCGTTTATGGTATGCTTCTGGTAGAAACTTTGCCGGTGAGACCATTCGTATTTGCTCAGGTATCCGTCATAAGCCAGGACGGCTGCGACGAGAAGACCGCCGAAGATGGCGATTTTGAAATTTGTTTTTCTGTATTTGCTGTACGGTGCGACAACGGCCATAGCCAATCCTCTCCAGCTAAACTTCAATTTTGTTTTAAGATAATCTCCTGTGCGCAATTGTATTTATCAACGGTCTTGCAAAACAAGGAATAATTTTTTCTTCGAGCAGCGATTCGAGCAGTTCGCTCTGGTTGTCGAACGAGCGGACGGGTTCGAATTTCGCCCCGCTCTGCGGATACTGGCGAATGGTCAGTGACAGGCTGATTGCCTGGTCCTGCGTGTCTTTTTCTTTGCGCGGGTCGAAGCCTGCGGTTTTGGATTCTACGCTCACGCGCGCCTGCGTGCAGGAATCCTCCGTCAGGGACATTATAACCACCGGGCTGACGCCGACGGGTTTGGAGCCGGGGATTTCGAACAGGCTCGAAAAGGCCGAGCCGCTAAGCAGCGCTTCGCTGATTACTTCGTCGTGATTGCACGGACAGTCGAAATCCATCGTGACCGTCAAATCGAGGCTGTCAATATCGAGATGGCTGAGGCTGAGCATATACGGCGCAAGTTCGAGCACCAGCTTGTGCTGCGCGTAGGCATCTTCGAATGTTTCAGGATTTACGACTCCGCCGGCGAGACGGTCGGCGTCGATGCAAACCCAGCGATACTGGCCGGTGTTCTGCGGCGATTCGAGGTAGTATTCCTTCCGGCCGCGGCGGGACAGGTTGCTCATCGAGGGGTACTGTTTGCCGATTCGCTCGAAGAACGCCAAAATGGTATCGCGCTGCGTGGGTAGCTCCAGCTCGGTGCCGACGCACATATCGATGTAAAAATCGTCACATATTGAACTTAAACGGCCGGACATTTATTCTCCTTATACAGGCCTTTTGGGCCTGGAATAATCAGGCTAAATAGCCATTCTGCCAGAAATTCGGAATTTGGGCAAGACAAAAACAGATAGCCGAATAAAAGGGTCAAAATTCATCGCGGCCTTCGGCAGCAGCCTGCGTGTGTGTGGGTTATTTTCTGCGTTTGCGCAAAAGCAATCCGCCGAGGGCGAAAAGTGCAAGCGTCGCAGGTTCGGGTATAACATGAAAGTATGAAAATGCACTGTCGTCTGTGTCTTCAAGATCAATACTAAAAAAGTTTAGTCCCAGAGGAATATCATACCAATATCCTTTTATTTCGGGATACGGTCCGTTGAAAAATTCAACATCGTAAGCGTTCAGGTATATTTCAGGTGTGCTTGCCGGGTCGACATAAATATTCCCAATATAGCCGCCGTAGAACGTGGCCGTATTGCTGCCATGAAGATAAAGGTAAGATATAGATGCGCCGTGTTCGTAAAGCGTGACTTCGCTGTCGTCGTACATATAAAACCAGCTTACTGTCCCGCCCTGATACATTGAAACAGTAACATCGTTGCGAGTTGTAAGCTGAGTAACCGAGTCTCGAAGTTCATAGTCACCAGATGTCCATTCGATTGGATCTCCAGCAAAGGAACTGACCGATAAGATTAAAAGCAAAAGAACTAAAAATATGACTTTAGATGAATTTTCCATACCACTTTCCTTTCTCAAAGACTGAGCTCCCTATCCACCATTGGATAGTATTGTACTCGGAAAAACTGTTAATGTCAAGTAAAAAATGATCACTGATTATACTGATTTTATTGATTAAAAACTCATAACCCAAAACTGTCCGCTGTACCCTGTACGCTATACGCTATTTCTAATCCTAATTTAGTTCCCATAACCAATACCCGCAAAATTCCGCGAGCTTCTTCAAATCGCTGTCCCAGCCCTGCGCCAGAACAGCAAAATCGAAAAAATTTACCGTATAATCCTCGTTAAAATCGGCATCGGGCAGGTAAAAGCACCACAGCCAGTTTTCCGCAAAAACCTGTAAATCTTTATTGCCAATGAAATTATCACCGTCGAGGTTTATAAATCCGGATGTGTCGGAATTTAACCAAACCTCTGCTAAGAATACGAAATCCTCGAAATTGACAAATCCATCCAGGTTATAATCCGGAGGATTCGACCATTCATCTGCTCCGATATCAACCCGGCCGTAAATGACGCGAGGCCTGCCGTCGATGTCCGTCTGGCCGGCGTAATTTGCATCGGGAGCGCCTGCGTTTATGCAGTTCGAATCCTGCGCGAGATGGAAATCATTGGCGTCAATGTCCCTAAAGCCGGGTTCGCAGTCGATATTGCCTGTCCCTGCGAATCCTCCCTCGATGCAGTTGTACGAGGCTGTAATATATTCGAGACTTCTTTCGCTGTAAATATTTTTGTGCGGAGCGTTGCCGTTGTAATAAACGATATTATTTACAAGGCAGGGGTCCATACCGTAATAAACATATATTCCATAAGGAGCATTTTCCACGAGTGTATTGTTACAGACTATTGGCGGTGAAATAGAATTATACAGGTATAAACCCGCATATTTATAATTTGGCGTTTCTTCGCCGTTTTGATAAATCAGGTTGTTTTCGATTTGGATATCAGCGCATTGATATACATACATTCCGTAATTTTCATTGCCTCTAATAGTGTTATTTGTAATTGTTGGGACCAAGCTTGCAGCATCAATGCCACTGGTGATGTTATTTTGGATTGTACTGTCTGTTACTTCAAGGGTCGCTCCCGAACATTTTATGCCGTAGCTATTATCTTGTATCAGGCAATCCGTTACTTTAAGGTCGGTAGATTCTTCGCTGATTATTCCATAGCCGCTGTTTGTTATAGTGCTGCCTATCACTTCGACATAAGAACATTTATTAAGGCTTATCCCTCTGGCCGAGTTATTCTCAATATTACAATCTATTACAGTTATATTAGTTGGAAAATTCGCAAAACTCATACCATAACTGCAATTTTTGATAATGCAGTCTTCGATGAGCATATCTGCACAGTTTCCAAACAATCCCCAAGTGCCACCGTCGAAAATGCAATTCTTAATGAACGGCCAGGAAGAATGGTCGGAATAAATCCCGACAGAACCATTATCGAAAAACTCGCTGTCGGTAATATTGGGATAGCTGTAATTATCAGCATATATGCCGTAGTCGCCGTTGCCGTCGAATTTACATCGCATAATCGATGGATGAGAATAATTATTTATATACAGCCCCGTTCCGCTGCTGGAGGAAGTCCCTGTAAAAGTCAGGCCGTCGAGAACCAGCCCATAGCCGATATCATCGCAGGTAACGAGATATTGCACTTTGTTAGATGATAGCGGCCCGACCCAGCCGTCCAGAATTGTTTCAAAATTCGGGTCGTTAAAATCCCGCTGGCCGGGGTCGAACTCATCGCCGCCGAAATTACCCCTTATTGCGAGTTCGCCGCTGGGCATCAGGAACGTCGCATTGTAATAATCATCACCCTCCACCGGCGGCTTGTACGTCCCGCCGGCCAGCCATATCTCGCCGTATCCGTCATACACCAAGACCAAATCCAGCGCCGTCTGCAAATCGTTAAACGCCGTAGCCCAGCTTAGCCCGTCGCCGCCGTCGTTCGCGTCGGCATTGACATAAACAACGCCGACGTCCGCGAACTTGGTTCTCTTGGATGTTCGGCGGGAACAATTGTCGCCGATTATTTCGCACGCATTTGTTATCAAGCCCGACGGGACTGTTTCGGCGATAACCATCGTTCTCAGAGTGAAACTGCCCGTACTGCCCGGCCCGATGTTCCCAATCTCCCACGTTAGGGTATGCAGAACGGGGTCATAAATCCCCGCCGGCGACGAATTGTAATATTCCACTTCGGCAGGCAGCTCATCGACCAGTACAACGTTGGTATCGCTGACGCCTCCTGCGTCATAAGCAATCGTATATTCCAGATAATTTGCAAGGTTCGGCTCGAACGGCCTGACCCCCGGCCCGTCGCCGATGTTATCAGTCTTGCTCAAATACGGCGGCCAATAGTTGAGCGCATTATACAGGTTCAGCCTGCCCTCGGTTGCGCACAGGCCGTCGAGCGAATCCAGCACGTCAACCGAATTAATAACCGCCTCTCGAACCTGCAAATGCGTCAAGTCCGGCTGCACCGCCCAGACCAGCGCGCACGCCCCCGCCGCGTGCGGCGCCGCCATTGATGTACCACACATATAACCATATTTGCCGTTGTGAGTTGTGCTCAGTATCCCTATATTGGGATAATATGAACTTACTTCCTCACCGCCCGGCGCAGCTAAATCAACACTGACAGGCCCGTAATATGAATAAGAGGCCTGTTCATCAGTATAATCAGTCGCCATCACGGTAATAATATTGTCGCAGTCGAAACTGGCCGGATAATATTCGCTTTCATCTATATTGCGAGGCACAACATCCGGCGGAGTCTCCATATTGCCCGCCGCGGCTATAAATACGCAGCCGGCTGAGTTGGTTTGTTCTATCGCCAGTTTCAGAGCTGTATCATTTGGCTCGCCCTCCGGCTTACGGCCCCATGAGTTATTCAAAACCTTTGCTCCATTTTGCACCGCATATTCAATAGCGTCAATCGCACCGGATGTTGTTCCTCTTCCTTTATCATTAATAAACTTCAAAGCCATTAATTTTACGTTCCAGCATACGCCGGCCACTCCAAGGCCGTTGTTGCCGACAGCCCCTATAATCCCGGCAACGTGCGTGCCGTGATTTCTATCGTCGTAAGGGTCGTTGTCTGCGTTAGTAAAATCCCAGCCGTAGATATCATCGACATACCCGTTCCCGTCATCATCAACCCCGGCAATGCCGTTCAATTCTGCCTCATTGCGCCACATATTCGCCGCCAAATCGGGATGGGTATAGTCAATCCCGCTGTCAATCACTGCAACGATAATATCACAGGCGTCGGTAACAACGTCCCACGCCTCGGGTGCATCGATATCGGCGTCAGGCAAGCTGCCGTTTTGCCCGGCATTGTTAAGCCCCCATTGCTCGGCAAATCTTGTATCATTTGGAAATGTCGAACAGATGCTATATATAAAATTCGGCTGAACGTGCACTATGTCACTGCGGTTTTTAAGCAAATCAATCGCCTGCTGCACAGTTACGTCTTTGTTTAGCTTTACCAGCGTCAGGCCCGGCACAAAATCGCTTTGCCTTACAGCCGTTCCGACATCAAGCGCAGACAGAAACTGGCTGCGTTCACCGAGCGTTCGAACGCTTTTATCCTGCTTTGGTGCAAAACGGACAAGAACCTCATCGGTTACATATCCAGATTCGTCCGCGTTAACAGAAACAATGAGACAAACAAAACAAATTACCGCCGTGACTGCTTTTCCTCCGGACATTTGCGTCCCTCCGACAAATAGTTTTAAAAAATAATTTATTTACCATCTCGCCAAACGTCAAAGATATCGTTACCTCGCAGGTTGAAATTTAATAACTAATATATCATTTTATTAATGTCAATAAAAAAATTCCAAAATTATTAAAAAAATTTCATTGTCACCATATTTTTTCTTAAGGATTTTTTATTGACGCAGTATCTCCGCAAGGCGTGTGCATATTAAAAGGCACCGCCGCTGTCACGCTCAGTTTGGCCCGCGAGAGCCTTGCAGGACGTGAAGGACGATGCCCTTTCTATAGTGTTCTAACCCGCAGCCGTTAAAATAAAAGCTGCGGTGCCCTCCGTAGGAGGTCACAGAAGAGCACCGAGCCTTCCAAACGTTCCTGCATTCAACTCGCGGTTTAACTGAAACGTCTGAAATCTCAGTGTATTTTCAATAGCGGTTTTCTCTCCGCTGAATATATATTAAATCAACCCGGAATAATAATCAAGATAAAAAATTCCTGTTTATTATTTTTTAACAGGTGTCGAGCGAATGTAATCGAGCAGAGGCGTAGATTTTCTTTCGACGCAGGTGGCGGCGTAGAGGTACATCGCGGCTGACCACGTTTGCCAGTCCTGCCCGCGGGGCTGCTGGTCGTACGCGGAGCACCACTCGTTAAAACCGAACTCGACTTTTTCCGCGCGATAGGGTTTGATAAGTTCGGTCAGCGCAAGCAGTTTTCTTTCCGCCAGTCGATACCTGCCTGCTGCGACGAGCGCGGCGACATAAAATCCGCAGATGAACGGCCAAATGCCGCCGTTGTGATATTCGCCGGGCCGATTGTATTTTTCATATCTCGGCCGCCAGTCAGGGTCGGTCGGTTTAATATACGGGAAGAAATTCGGCGGCATTTGGCCGGTGAGCTGTCCGCTGCCGACGAGCGCGCGGCATTCTCTTTCTATCCATGAGATGAGTTGGCGAGCGCGGGTTTGAGGGGCGATGCCGGAAAGTATTGCAAGGCTGTTGCCGAGCAGGTCGAACCGCTCACTGCCGTAGACTTTATACGCCCACATCGCGTAGTACGGTTTATGTCGAAGCAAGAGGCCTTCGTGGACGTGGCGGTTCTGCCGTTCGCCCTTGATTGTGAAGTGTGTCATATATTCTCGCATCAGGTCGGCCTGGCTGTTGAGGCCGAGCAGTCTGTAATATGTATATGCGAGTGTGTTGACGTACAGGCCGTAGCCGAGCACCCATTGTTCGTCGCGCCAGTCAGTGGTCGGCATTTGCGCGATGAGGACGCGGTTGGAGGGGCTTTGGTATTGCATCCAGGTGAGAGATTTTTTGACGGCTTCTTCGAGGAAATCGGATTGGCCCGTCGCTTTGCGATACAGCCCGACTCCGATTAGAAACAGCGGTGTGGTATCACTTGCACCTCGGTCTTCGGGGTCGTGCACGAGCGAGGGGACATGGCCGAGCGTGGACTGATTTTTGGCCAGTGTCTCGAGGACGCGTTTGTATTGTTCGATGAGTTTTTTATTTTCGCTGACGAGAATTCCCAGTCCGGCAATCATTAAATCGCGGGTGTATGGTTCCGGGTATCCCCACCCTGCCGTTCTCGGCAGGCCGTGGAACGGGCCGTGCGCGTTGTGCAGCAGGACCTCGAGGGCTGCCTGTTTGGTCTGTTCGATTTTTGCGTATAAGCTTTTTTTCATATTCGTTTAAAGGCCGAGTCTTTTTGTCACTATATCGACGAATTTTTTCGCGACTACACGATAGTCGAAATTCTTTACCGCTCTTTCGCGGCCGGCGTTGCCCATCTTGATTCTTAACTGCTCATCGGTCATCAGCTTCATCAGGTAATTGGCGATGTCATAGACGCTCGCCCTGTAATCCACGATTCTCGGTTCTTTGAAGACGTACCTGTGTCTCGGTTCGTAGCCTGACTCTTCACCGACGATTGCTTCTTTGAGCTGAATTTCCTGCGCGACCTCGGCGAGAAATGCGTTTTCGCCGTGCACCATCGTATCGAGCATACCCATCGCCTTGATTCCGATGACGGGTTTGCCACAGGCGCCGGCTTCGACCTGTATCATTCCGAAACCTTCGAGTCTTGACGGCGCTGCGTATATATCGCACGCGGCCAAAAGATATGGCATAAAATTCCTGCTGATGACGTTGGTGGTATATACCACGTTTTTGTCGATGCCAAGCTGCGTCGCCAACTGCATATCGATTAGATTTTGCGCTTCGGTTCGCGGCTGCGGCCAAACCTTGCAGACGTATTTCCAGTCGGGCGCTTTTATGTCGTTAATCGCCAGCGCCTGCATAACCTCCTGTGCGCCTTTGCTGGTCGCATCGCCGCCGATTGTGAGAACCATAAGCTGGTCGTTCGATATGCCGAGCGTTTCGCGCACGGCTATTACCTTGGGGTCATTTTTATCCCGCGGCTGGAATGATTCGGTATCGCAGCCGACCGGCAGCACTTCGATATTTTTTCCGCTCAGGCCGTCGCGGATATAAACCTCTTTTACCCAGTTGCTTGTAACGAGAATCAGCGGAAGGGCATCGAGCACCTCGCGGAAGTTAGCGATGAAGCCGTCGGCGACGAGCCAGGGAACTGCCTGTATGCCGTAGCGCTGCGGATGCAGTACGAGGAACGGGCAGTGGCCCCAGTAGCCCACGCCGACCACGATATCCGGCTCGAACCAGCGGTAGTACCATTCTTTTTCCTGTGCGGATTCGAAGTGCGCCGAATGAACGTCGACGCCCAGTTCCTCTAAGCCTTTATGCAGTAAATGTCCCTGTGTTGCCAGGCCGGCCGGTGACGGGGGGTAATCATAAATCACGAGTACTTTCATTTTAAGCTGCCTTTAATTATCTTTAACTTTTTGCGAACCGCCAGAACGATTCGGCGGCCGGCGTTGTTTTCGCTTCGAAGCTGTCGGGAGCAAAGCCGTAGGTTTCGGTAACGATTTTATATTTTTGCTGATAGATTTCCTGCGGCAGCCTGTGGGTTATATCTGCGTCTTCAATCGGTCGCGGCAGGTATTTTTTTTCGCCGTCTTCGTACGCGAACGTCCATAGCTGCGGGGCCTGGAGGTCACCGTCCGTCCAGAGAGTCATTACCGCCCGTGAAACTTCTTCGTGGCGCAGGTGACGGGTGTATTCGCCGGAGCGGCCGTGAGTGATGATAATATCGAAGGCGAACGTCGGCAGGATATCGATGATGGTTTTTTGAATCTCGGTTTGTTTTAGCGGAGACTGTTCAGGGCCGTCGTCGAGGTCCGCCATAAAACCTTTGGCATTATATTGCTCGGCTGCGCGGAAAAATTTCGGCGCGCGGTCGGGGTCGCTCTTTCGGCACAGGGTCAGAATTGTCCAGTCGATATCCGGATGCAGCAAAAGTGTACCGCCCGCCCACAGCGTTTCGTCGTCGGGGTGAGCGACAATCACCGCGCCGGTACGAGCGCTGACCAGGTCAATGAATCGTCTGGGCTGCTCAGCCATATCAAACTCCCGTTCAAAGTATGATTTACGAACAGTAATGATACCAGTTTGCTTTAAACAACAAAGAAAATTAATCTGCTTTTAAAGATGCGGATAACAAGCTTCTCGGCCTGAATTGTCACGGAGTTCCTGTTCGAGGTTCGCCGAGGGCATTCGCAGTTCGGTTATGATTGCCCCGACGCAGGACAGAACCGCAAGGAAGAACAGCCTGAAAGGCCAGCGGGCCGGAAACGCGACACCAGAATCAGAAATACCTATAATTAAAGCAGTTGCGATTGTATAAAGGATGCCCGCAAATAGTCCTGCCGCGGCGGCCCAGACAAACCGTTTCCATAATTTCATACCGCCTGCATATAAAGTCACCGCCGAACCGCAAAAAACCGGCAGCAGAATCGTCGCATACCAGATGTCCCTAAGCGTGGGAATAGTTCCGATTTGACCGAGCCATACGCAATCTGCAATCGCGAATGCGACGGCAGCGGCGGCTGCGCACAACGGGATGTGCCAATATCTAACGGGCTGTTCTGAACGGATTTTTGAGCGTTCATTTATTCGTCGGCGAATCGTCAGCGGCCAATTATAAAACAGGCAGAAGACCCAGTGCTCCAGTAACGCGCCTCGCTCTCCGAATACGGGAACGATATGGACGGCTTCGGTCGCCCAGTGACTCGCCATAAATCGTGCAAGGGCCGGATAGCGATAAGTCATCTGAATCGGAAATGCCAGATAACCTATATATTTGAAAAAGCTGAGAAACACCGCGATGTTGTAGTCTTTGAAGCTGCGGTCGTAAATTGCTATGCCGACCGCATAAGCGCCGCGGGCGAGCGAGCCGGGCGAGATTGGGGTTATTTGGAACAGGACTAAGATGCCGCCGGCGCCGAGAGTGTCACCGGTGTGGGCATAATAAATCCACGCGACAATTACAGAGACGATTTGCGTCAGCGGCAGTGTCATTAAATGCACGACAAGGCTGACGAGGTAACGCTGGATGTACGGCTCATTAATCTGGGAAAGAATTGTCTCGGCGTCCTGGTCGGTGAGGATGTGTTTTTTCTTTCCTTCAGCTACCATATCGCGCAGCCACTGCTCGCGCTTTGGTGCGCTGAAATAAAGTTCGAACGGCCTAACGAAAATAAAACCGATTTTATCTCTGAAGAATTTTTTATCTGTAACGAAGCGGTGCAATCCCGCAGGAAGGATTGAAAGCGGCAGGTGACATAAAAACAGCAACGGTTGCTCGGCTATTTTTTCAGTGTTGGTTTCGCTGATTCTTCCGGCGCGATGCCATTTGATAAGCGTTTCATACATCCTGCCGCGGAAAGCGCGTTTAAAATAATCAAGATTTGTAAAAATCGAGCGGTAGTGCTCCGCCCAGTCGGGCCTGGCCCAGAGTCTGCGGATTACTTTTCCTAAGAATGGAATAAAACCGAGCAGGCAGAATATAAAAGTTAAGAATTTACTGCTGCGGAATTTTCTTTCGTGAGGTTCGTCAATAAGTCCTTTTGTCTGCCAGCCGGTGACGGCGGAATCGAAAATCGTGTTCCACAGCCGGCCGTCATAAAGCAGCCGGATATGATTATGCGTTATATCGGGGACGCTGCTGCGATACGTATCTTCGGCCCCAAGCAGTTCGCTGAGCATCGGGTACATATCCTCGAATTTTTCATAATTGTTCTCGACGAAATCTCTTAGTTGCGCCGCGTCGCCGCGGTCGAACTGCACGAGCGAGCCGCGTTTGATTCCCTGCGCGATTAATTTGAAATCGCCCGGACTCATCGGCAAAAACGGCAGCAGCGTTAACCCCGCGCGGAAGTCCACCGCTACAAGGCCGGTGCCGGGGTCGCGCTCGGTGCCGGGGTCGCGCTCGGTGCTGCTGAGTTTCAGCACGTTGGGCTGGCTTTTGCAGGTCGACCATTCGTACTGCCTGGCAAATTCGTGTGCGCCGAGTTCGTGCAACAGGTCGACGAATTGCGCCATAAAGATTTTTTTATTTCGATATTCGACCGAGTCGACTTTTTCCGGGTCGACGGGTTTGCCTTTTTCATACAGGCGGAGGTAATCCATTCGGTCATCGACTTCGAGCCGCCAGGTTCGACCTTCGACCCAGTCGGATATTTCACCGCAGCTTCCCAGCGTGTTGTCCGTAAAGGTGGCATGCACATTATTTACGGCATTGTGACCATCGAATCGGATTTGGGCGGCTCGGCGGATAAATTTCTGCCAAATCGCTCCGCACCTCGCAGCGGCGGGATTGACCTGCTGCTGGAATGGTCCCTGAAAGCCGACCCAGTACAGAGCGTTGCGAAATAATTTCCCGAAAGTCGAAGGCGGTATGAGAATTTTCATCGCGTATTCATTGCCAACAACAAGGCCGTCGGGCGCATCGCCTTCGATTTGCGTTACTTTGATTTTATAAACCTGGCCTGCGTAGCCGCCGCCGACGAATTTTTCTATTAAAAATGACAGGCGAATTATGTCACTGCTTTCAATACTTGTTACTTCGAAGGCCAGCTCTGTTCCCGAATCATAATGATTCACGCGCATCGGGCGATGCAGCTGTGCTTGTGAAAATCGCTGAGTTAAATTCTCAATCGTATTGAGCGAATAATTTTGCGCCATAAATTTAAATCGCAGGGTACAGGTAACCCGTAAATCTGGTAACAAATATAAGTATAACAGCCGCGAAAACTCCGGCCAATAAATCATCGGCTACAATGCCCCAGCCGGCCGGTAATTTTTCAAGTTTTCTTATTGGAAAGGGTTTTGTGATATCGAACAGTCTGAATAATACCAATCCCAAACCGGCGATGAAAAGCGGTTCTAACGGCGTGAACAAAATCGCGGGTATAAACGCGACGCACTGGCCGGCGACTTCGTCGATTACTATTTCGCCGGGGTCGATTTTGCCGGTACGCGCGATAACAGCCGGTGAGAATGCGACGCAAATTATCGCAGCGGCTATTGCCCAAATAATGAAAACAATCGAGATAACTGTAAATGAGGTATCAAGAACAACTAATAGATAGAACAGTACCGCCGGCGGCAGCGAGCCGAATGTGCCGGGACAAATGGGCAGTAATCCCAATCCGAAACAGGATGTCAGCAGTCTTTTCATTTGGCATAACAATAAGCGAATAAGTGATTTAAGTCAAAGATTATGCAAAGGCGGGATTGACAGGAGCGGATTAAGATTGATAATGTTTTTCATAATTTCGCGCAGCGGATTAGACGGAGCGTATCGTGGGCAAAAAGTATCGGCATAATGTAATCGCGGTTGTGTATGATTTTGACGGAACGCTCACGCCGCAGCCGATGCAGGAATACACAATCCTGCCGAAAATCGGCATCAAAAACGGGCTGAGGTTCTGGAAACGCGTCAACGAAGAGGCCCGAAGGACCAACGGCGAAGCAATCGTGACGTATATGCGCCTGATGCTGGAGGAATCGAAAGCAAGGCGGTATCCGGTAACGGTCGAGAAGTTAAAAAAGCTTGCGAAAAACATCGATTATTTTCCCGGTGTCGATACCTATTTCAAAAGAATAAACGATTACGTCAAAAATAAATTCAAAAACCAGGTCATTCTAAGACATTATGTGATATCGGCGGGTCTAAAGGAAATAATTTGCGGCACGACAATAGCGAAACATCTTTATAAGATATTCGCGTCGGAATATTACTATGACGAGTATGGGGCCGCGACGTTTCCAAAGGTAATCGTGAACGACACGCTCAAGACGCAGTTCATTTTCAGAATCAACAAGGGCAAGGAAAATCTCAACGAAAATATCAATCTGTATATGCCGGTGCCGCAAAGGCCGGTGCCGTTTCAGAATATTTTATATATCGGCGA
Organism: Phycisphaerae bacterium; assembly: GCA_041657685.1. Classification (GTDB taxonomy): domain Bacteria; phylum Planctomycetota; class Phycisphaerae; order Sedimentisphaerales; family Anaerobacaceae; genus JBBABK01. The sequence continues at coordinate 17,316 of JBBABK010000012.1, forward strand.
CGGTCTGACCGATGTTCCGTGTATGACCGTAATAAAGAAAAACGGCGGAAACGCAATAGCGGTTTATAAATCGCATAATCCCAGGGGCAGGGAAACCTGCAAAGAACTGCTCGAAGCTCAAAGAGTGGACTTTATCGCAAAGGCGGATTACCGCAGCTCAACGGAGCTTGACCGTTTGATAAAATTATTGTTGGATAACATCGCCGGCCGGAGTCGCGACGGG
>JBBABK010000013.1:0-16789 GCA_041657685.1 Phycisphaerae bacterium
TTTGGCGACGGTTCTCGAAGGGCCGAAGTTGTGGCAAAGGCTTCCTATTATATGCAACAAGCAGCAAGTTGTAAGTATCATCCACGCGGTAGGTCCGGAGGAGCCTTTTTATTTTCGTGACAGGGCGATACTCGAATTGCTTTATGCAACGGGATTGCGTGCAAGTGAGCTGGCAGGTCTGAAGACGGGTGACTTGAACGTTGGTATCGGTTATCTTCGCTGTTTGGGCAAGGGCAACAGGGAGCGAGTAATACCAGTGGGCAAGGCGGCTATTTCGGCGACAGTTGATTACTTGAGAGAGTTGCGGCCAAAGCTGGTAAAGACATTCAGCGGAGATTTTTTGCTGCTTTCGAGAACAGGGCGAGCTATGAGTCGTATTGAGATATGGCGATTAACGAAGAAATACGCTGCCCTTGCAGGCATGCCGAAGAAATTGACTGCGCATACGTTGAGGCATTGTTTTGCGACGCACCTGCTGGCCGGCGGTGCGGATTTGCGAAGCGTGCAGGAAATGCTCGGTCACGTTGATATAGCCACAACGCAGATATATACGCACGTTGACCAGGAAAGACTTAGTAAAATCCATAAGCAGTTTCACCCCCGTCCCTGAGAATCCTATACTGCTTTTCGGTTTACAAATTCCCACTTTATTTTTATTATTATCTCTTTACTTAAGTTATTTATTGAGGCTGTATTGTGAAAATTGTAGCTGATACTAACATCCCATTTGTTAAGGAATGCTTTGACTCGGTCGGGCAGGTTACCTTAATCGCCGGCCGCGAAATATCTCCAGAGACAATAGCCGATGCCGACGCGCTGCTGGTGCGCAGTGTTACAGATGTAAACGAAAAATTACTCGCCGGCAGCAATGTCAAATTCGTCGGCACCGCGACAATCGGTTTCGAACACGTTGATATCGATTTTTTGAAGAAAAATAATATTGGTTTTGCTTCCGCGCCAGGCTCAAATGCAAATTCGGTAGCTGAATATGTCGTTGCAGCTTTGCTCGAAACGGGACAAAAGCAAGGCCTGGAGATGCAAGGTAAAGCAATCGGTATCATCGGGGTCGGTAACGTCGGCAGCAAAGTAGAAGCGAAATGCAAAGCCCTGGGAATGGTGCCTGTTTTGAATGACCCGCCTTTGCAAAGAAAGACCGGCGATGGAAAATACAGACCGTTGCAGGAGCTTTTTAGCTGTGATTATATTACCTGCCATACACCGCTTACGACCCAAGGGCAGGATAAGACATGTCATCTCGCAGATGAAAGATTTTTCAATTCATTGAAAGAAGGCGTTGTCTTTTTTAATACTTCGCGGGGCGGCGTGGTTGATACCGCTGCAATCAAAAAAGAAATAAAAAACGGTAAAATCTGCGCGGCGGTGCTCGATGTATGGGAAGATGAGCCAGCGATTGACACTGATTTACTTGAAATGGTTGATATCGGAACGCCTCATATCGCGGGATATTCGTATGACGGAAAAGTTGCCGGTATGATTATGATTTATAACTCGCTTTGTAAGTACTTTAATCTGGAACCAGAACACGAAATAAATGATTTTCTTCCCGCACCGGTCGTGCCGCAAATCAAATTGCTGACTAAAGGTTTCTCACAGCAGCAGGTAATAAAAGCTGCTGTCGATGAAATATATAAAATTGCTGAAGATGGCAGGAACCTGCGTTCGATTCTTAATCTGCCGATGGGAAAACGATGTGCGACATTCGACCGGCTGAGGAAGGAATATCCAATCCGCAGGGAATTTCAAAATACTACGATTGCAATTGTTGATGAAGCAAATGGTATCGGCGATAAACTAAAAGGTATCGGTTTTAAAGTGAAAGATATTATATGAGTGTTCCCGGAGGAGTTATAAAATGGGCGGACCAGAAGCTGGATTTCACCGGCGGGACGTTGGTGATGGGAATTCTCAATGTCACACCGGATTCTTTCAGTGACGGCGGCCAATTCATAGACCCGGCAAAAGCCATCGAACAAGGCATCGCGATGGCCGGACAGGGGGCAGCGATTATAGATGTCGGAGCGGAATCGACCCGGCCGGGTTCGGAACCTGTATCGGTCGCTGAGCAAATCGAACGTGTCATACCGGTTATAGAGACGTTGGCAAAAGAAATTAAAATTCCCATCAGTATCGATACATATAAAGTTGATGTAGCTAAGTCAGCCCTTGTCGCGGGGGCGTCGATTATTAACGATATAACCGCACTTGCGGATAATGATATGGCCCGGCTGGCGGCACAGGAAGATGTGCTGATTATATTGATGCATATGCAGGGCACGCCGGCGACAATGCAGAAACAGCCGCATTATGATAATGTAGTAGAAGAGGTTTTACGGTTTTTAACGGAACGGGCACGAAAAGCAGAGGAATTTGCAATACCGCGCGAGAAGATTTTTATCGACCCCGGCATTGGATTTGGTAAGACGCTGGAGCATAATTTACTGCTGTTGAAAAACATCGACAAGTTCGTTGCAAGCGGCTATCGTGTTCTCGTCGGCACGAGCAGAAAGGGATTTCTCGGGGCTATAACAGGCAAAAAAAATCCCACTGAAAGAATGTTCGCGACAGCGGCAACCGTTGCACATTGCGCAGCGGCGGGCGTATCAATCGTTCGGGTGCACGATGTCGCTGAAATGCTTGATGTTGTCAAGGTTATTAATGCAGTTAAAAATATAAGGTGATTTGCTATGATGTCTGCACATTGGATGATGGTGTTACTCGTGATTATAGGTTATATTACCACGCTGACGGTTATAATAATAGCTGTTATAGAATCACATCGGATGGACAAGGGCAAAGGTTTATTATCAGGTAAGACTACCCCTCGGCAGTTTGAGCAACAGTGAGATTATAATACCAGCTTGAGTATTTGATTCGTATTTTCTACAAATAAAAACTTCAGACCCTTTTTCGCCTCAGCCGGTATTTCCGGCATATCCTTTTTATTGCGAGCCGGCAGGATAACCATTTTCAGGTTTGCCTGTTTGGCTGCGAGGATTTTTTCCTTAAGACCTCCCACCGGCAGAACAAGTCCCCTCAATGTTATTTCTCCGGTCATCGCACAGTCCGGCCGAACTGGTTTTTTTAAGAGCGCAGAGACAAGAGAGGTAAACATAGCCACGCCTGCGCTCGGACCATCTTTTGGGATAGCACCGGCCGGTACGTGGATATGGCAGTCATATTTTCCGAATATTTTTTCATCGATTTTGAGTTTTTTGGCATCTGACTTCACTAACGAAAACGCTGCCTCGGCGCTTTCTTTCATCACGTCGCCGATTTGGCCGGTCAAATGCAGCTTGCCTTCGCCCGGCATTATAGCAGATTCGACAAAAAGTATTTCTCCTCCGACCGGCGTATAAGCGAGTGCCGTAGCTACTCCCGGAATTCCTGCTCGCATCGCAATTTCCGACTCGAATCTTGCGGGGCCGAGTATTTTGCCGATTTCGGGTTTGCCTATGGTCGCTTTTGATTTTTTGCCCTTTGCTATATCGGTCGCGATTGCCCGGCATATCGATGCGATGTCTCTTTCGAGATTTCTTACGCCGGCCTCGCGCGTGTAGTTGTGAATTATTTCCATCAGCACTTCGTCTTTAATGATAAGCTGATTTTTTTTCAGGCCGTTTTCATTTAGCTGACGCGGGACGAGATACTTTTTGGCGATTTGAAGTTTTTCGCTGGATGTATATCCCGGCAGCTCGATTATTTCCATACGGTCATTCAGTGCCGGAGGTATCGGCTCCGTATAATTAGCCGTGCCGATGAACATCACTTTTGACAAATCGAAAGGCTGTTCGAGATAATGGTCGGTAAACGAATTATTCTGTTCGGGGTCGAGCACTTCCAACAGCGCGCTTGCCGGGTCGCCCCGAAAATCAGCGCCGACTTTATCCAGCTCGTCGAGCATAAAGACGGGGTTATTGGTTTTAACTTTTCTTATCTCCTGCAAAATCCTGCCCGGCAGCGCCCCGATATACGTCCTGCGATGGCCCCGAATATCAGCCTCGTCTCTTATTCCGCCCAGCGATATCCGCACAAATTTTCTGCCCATCGCTCGCGCTATCGATTTGCCCAGCGAGGTCTTGCCGACTCCGGGCGGGCCGATGAAGCACAATATTGGGCTTTTGCCGGAAGGATTAAGTTTTCTTACAGCCAAAAATTCGAGGACTCGTTTTTTAACTTTTTTTAAGTCATAATGGTCGCGATTAAGAATCCGCTGTGCCTTATTTATATCGAGCTGTTCTTCAGATTGGATCGACCACGGCAGTTCACAAACCCAATCGAGGTATGTTCTGATTACACTGTATTCAGGTGAAACCGAGGGAATTTTGGCGAGCCTGTCGAGTTCACGCATCGCCTCGGCTTCGACGTTTTTCGGCATCTTCGCTTTTTTGATATTACTTTCAAGCTGCTTTAGTTCTTCGCTCTGGCGGTCTTCCTTGCCCAATTCCGACTGAATGGCTTTAAGCTGCTCCTGCAGAAAATATTCCCTCTGACTTTTATCAACCGACTGCCTGACCCTGCCCTGTATTTTGTGACTGAGTTCGAGCACTTCAAGCTGATTTGCCAGTGCGACGGAAATTTTTTCGAGCCTCCTGGACGCGTCCAGCTCTTCGAGTAATGCCTGTTTTTCAGATACATCTATGCTCAGGTTCGCGGCGAGAAAATCCGCAAGCGCTGACGGATTTTCGATATTCTCCAGCAGCACAGAAGCTTCTTCAGGAACATTCGAGCTAAGCTCAATGACGCGATTAGCTGACTGGCGGACATTAACTATAAGCGCCTGGAGGTTTTTGTTCATCCTCATTTTTGGTTCTAACTGCTCAACTTCTGCTTTCAGATAAGGTTTTGTCGCGGTGCCTCTTTTAATTCGGAATCGGCTTATTGCATGGACGACAATGTGCACCGAGCCTTGCGGCAGTTTTATAACTTTAAGGATCGTTGCCGCCGTTCCGACCTTGTACAGGTCTGCAAAAGCAGGCTTTTCGGTGCTGCTGTTACGCTGAGTTACAAGGCCGATGATGGTTTCATTTGGCTTAACGTCTTCGAGCAGAGCCTGGCTGCGTTTTCTCCCTATCGCTAAAGGGGTAACCGTTCCGGGAAATACCACGGCGTTGCGTATTGGTAAAATTCCGATTTCTCTCGGCAGGCAGTGTTCCTGGCCGGTTCCCGGCTCATTGTCCTGCCCGACGTACAGGTCGAGGTCCGACGGTTCGTCGCTCGGCATTTCAATGGCCATGATGTTATTCGAATATAGAAAAGGTTTTATTTTTGTTACCATATAACAATCGCTTAAATCATTTTGCAGTAATGATAAACGATAATATGGAAGGGTGCAAACAAGAATTGAGATGAAACAAAAGCATCGCGGCAACGGCAATATTATTTACCGTCGCCGCGCAAGTTTTCTGTATTAGCTGAGTGTTGTCAGTACGGATAGCATTCCGGCTGCGGCTCGTTCAAATCAACGAGCAGGCTCGGCCTGAAAATCTCCGGCTGAGGTTCGTTAACATCCACAAACTGTATCGGCCCAAATGCTTCCGGCTGCGGTTCGTTATAATCCGCAAGCTGCATCGGCAAAAATGCCTCCGGCTGCGGTGCATTCGGCTCGTTTGGCTCGTTAGGGTCATCCGCCAGCCGAATGAAGCTGTTGAAACTTCCCGCGCTCGGGAGCGCAAGCGCGAATATAACCGCTAATACCGTCAATGAAATAATAAGTTTTGTTAAAGGCGTCTTCATAGTTTGACCTCCGTAAATTTTGATTCTTCGAACTGATGCAATCTAAACTCCTTCGGAATATGTTTTTAAGTCTGGTTTAATTACAATCGGAGTTGTAATCCCGCTTGGAAGCAACTGGTCGGGATTAGGCGTAATTCCTATCGTGCCGATATCACCGAGTTCCGTAGTTTCCGAGCCGCCGTCGCCAAGAGTTGCTCCGATATTGGTTACATAACCGGAACTGTAAATCGTCGTGTCGCACATAGAAATTACCGTTCCGTTAATCTGGGCGTTGCCTCGTATGTCCACAATGCCTCCGACAATAGCGCCGGTCAGGACGTTATTGTCACTCTGCTCGGGATTGGTGTTACCGAGGTTGACGTTGAAATGAGGCGCGAGAATCGTGGCCTCCTGATAAGCAGATTCATTATTGAAAGTCGCGCCGCCGGTAAAATAAAGACAGTTTCTCTGCCAGTTCAATACCTGCGGCACGTCAGTAACTATTATTCCGTTGAAGGTGCAGTCTTCGAACCGTATGTTATTATAATATGAAGTACCGCTTTTATAGCAATCGATATAAAGCACGCCTTCGAACGTGCAGTTCCTGAAAAGCGCATTACGGCTATACGCTACTTTTACATTATTGAGAGTCATACCATCATAGACATTTCGGTTAAGCGCTACGCTGCCGTAATCTCTGGGCTGAGTATAGCCGCCCAAGTCACTGGGAGCGTGCGGGAAATATTCACGAATTACGGTTCCCGAGTAAGGCAGTGTATATAGGCTGCTGTCATAGCCGTCCGTGTCATAATCGGATATTTCCATTCCGGGCATAGCCGTCTGGTCGTGCACGCCGTAATTAATTCCCTCGTTATATCCGCGGATTACGCAATCCGGGTCATTGCTGTCTTCGAATTGATAATCATCGTAAGGGTAAGGGTGGTCGCTTTCTATTTCCTCTTTTGTTAGAACGGTGTTGATAGTTCCTTCGATGCGGGAATCGGCTGTTATGTCGAACGGTGATAATTCAGGCCTGTCCCACGAACTGTAGATATCTCCATCGATTGTTGAATCGCCTGTTACCCACATTCTGCCCCGGCTGGCAATTGCGTACTGCATAACCGAGTTTTCCTTGGTGATTGCCATATCCATCTGAATTGTTCTTGTGATTTCATTATTGCTGCCGACGGATTCGAACATTATTACCATTGGTTCGTCATCGTAACGGAAAAAGCGCAGCCGAAACGTCACATTGGTTGCTCCGAAATTAATCGGCCCCGTAACGATTTCCTGGCCGCTTCGGCCGTCAGTATCAGTAAAGGCCGTAACCGAACCAAAAGCCTGGCCGTCGAGTGCCGGAACCGATGAACAGAAATTAGTCCACGCGGTGTTCGCCTGCGGCACGGTAACCTGATTGGATGGTGTGGATATGTCTATATTCGTTGTTAGTGCGATTCGCTTGGCGCATTCCAGACCTGATTGGGCCGCGTATAAAGCGGAATTGACCTTGCGCTGATTGTGCGCTATTTGCGCGTTGCTGCTGGCGATGCTGCAAAGTGATACGGCAAGCGTCGAGAACAAAAGCACAAAAACCATCGCTATAATCAGAACGGCTCCGCGTTCGGAATGCCTGCGTGTAAATTTGAACTGCATAACGGCCTCCCGGCCTTTTAGGAAAGTGAAGTAATAACACCCAACTTCTAAATAATCCTTCGCTCCACCTAAACTATAAGAAATAGCGGCTGTGCTCCCAAAACTGAATCCGATAAATATAAAAAGGGCGTGTCCGATAAAATGCTGATTTAAGCAGAAAACCCTACTTTGCCGATTCCTGCTCGGCAAAATACGAACTGCGAGCAAACGGAGATGAAATAACCCAGCTAAAACCAGCCTTGAGCGATTCGTCTTTCCAGTAACCGAACTTTTCAGGCGTGATATACTCAACAACGTCGAGTGATTCCTCTGAAGGCTTTAAATATTGCCCGATTGTAATTCGCTCGCACCCTGCCAGGCGTAAATCCTTTAATACCTGCCGCACCTGGGCGTCGGTTTCACCAAGGCCGAGCATTATCGAGGATTTCGTGGGCGTATTTGGAAATGCAGCCTTTGCTGATTTGAGCAGATTCAATGAAAGCTGATAGTCGCCGCCGCTACGCGCAATCTTGTACAAGGATGGAACAGTTTCAACATTATGGGCAAAGACAAACGGCAGGGCGTCTGCTAATATTTTAATTGCCTGCGACTGGCAGTTTTTAAAATCAGGAACAAGTATTTCAAATTTCGTATCTGGACAAGCCTGCCGAACGGTATTGATGCAGTCGCGAAAATGCCCCGCTCCGCCGTCAGCCAAATCGTCCCTGTCAACGCTGGTGATAACAAGATACTTAAGTTTCATTTCCCTGACCATTTCCGCCATTCGGGCAGGCTCTGTTGAGTCGGGCGGTTCTGGTTTTCCCTTTGCGACCGAACAGAATTTGCAGTTCCGCGTGCATACGTTTCCAAGAATCATTACGGTCGCGGTCGACCTGCTCCAGCACTGCCCCAGGTTCGGACAATTAGCGTTAACGCATACGGTTTCGAGCTTGAGATTTTGTAAAACCTTCTGTGTATGCGCGAAATTATTGCCGCTGCCAATCGGCCGTTTGAGCCAGTCGGGCAGTTTTCGTTTAGCACTTTTTTCGGGGTGTTGAATCATTTTAGGAACCGGTTTAGTATTTTCTTAAGCTGCTGTTTAATCTGGTGCATTGGGATTTGTTTGCCAGTCTCGGCGAATACAGAAGTCATTTTCACGTTTTCAAGGCCGCATGGCACGATATAATCAAAAATGCTCAGGTCGTTATTGATATTAATCGCCATTCCGTGATACGTGACTGATTTCGATACGCGAACGCCGATAGAAGCAATTTTTTTCTCACCAATCCAAAGTCCCGGATAGCCTTTGCGTCTGCCCGCACTGACGTCGAAAAATCTCAATAGCTCAATTCCTACCTGTTCCAGCGTTCTGACATAATCGCTAATCCCGATGCCGAGTTCTTTAAGGTTTACAATCGGATAAAAAATAACCTGTCCGGGATTATGCGCAGTAACTCCGCCGCCCCTTCGCACCTCGACTACATCTATTCCTTTTTCGGCAAGTTCTTGTTTATCGAGAACCAGTTTGTTCGCTCTTTGTCTGACACCGAGCGTTATCACCGGCTTATGTTCGACAAGCAGAACCGTATTACCTATTTGTGCTAATTGTCTCTTGCTGCACAAGTCGAGTTGTTTATTCAGGATTTGCGAATAATCCTCTATGCCGCAGTCAATTATGTTAAGTATCTCTGCCTGCTGTTGTTGTTGGATTGTTTTCATTTTTCAGGATTTAGAACGCGGAGGAACGTGCAGACTTGCCCCATACGCATCTTCCCAGGCTTCTTTCAGCACTTCCGATATCGTCGGGTGCGCAAAGGAGATTTCATTTATTTTTTGTTGGTTCAGCAGCATCGGTGTAGCTGCCGCAATCATTTCAGTGGCCGTCGAACCGACGATGGTAATTCCGACAACTTTATTATCGGCTTTATTTTTTATCACTCGCACTTCACCGGTCGTCTCATTATGCGCTAAGCTCCTGCCGTTCGATTTAAATAATGCCTTACCCACGTATGTTTCGATTCCTTCTTCGGCACAGGTTCTTTCGTTCTTGCCGACCGATGCCACTTCCGGAAAAGTGTAAACCGCCCGCGGCACAAGCGAATAATCATACATTTCCTCATCGCCTCCGGTGACATTGGCTGATACTATTTCCGCTTCGGCGAAAGCACCGTGCGCCAGAAAAGTAGTTCCCACCACATCACCAAGCGCGTAAACGCCCGGCACATTGGTTTGCATTTTTCTATTTACTTTTATCAGCCTGCCGTTCATTTCAAGGCCGATTGATTCGATGGTTTCCTTATCACAGGTCGCGCGTCTGCCCACCGCGACAAGTACTTTGTCGGCCTGCAGGTTTTGTCCTGATTCGAGCGATACTGTTGCTTGGCCATTTTCAATTTTGACGCCTGTTACTTTCTGGTTGACCAGAGATTCGATGCCGAGCTTTTTGAATTCCCTCGCCAATGTTTTGCCCACCCATTCGTTTTCCCGCGGCAGCAGTTGCGATAACGCTTCTACTATCGTCACCTTCGTTCCGACAGCAGCATATACGCAACCAATTTCACAGCCGATGAACCCGCCGCCGATAATTACCATCGACGGCGGAATTTCGGAAAGGCTCAGCGCTTCGGTGCTGCTTATTATCGTTTGGCCGTCAAATGGGAAAGCCGGTATCTCGATAGGTTCCGAGCCTGTTGCGATAATAATATTATTTGTTTCGATTTCGGTATTGCCGTCCTGTGCTTCGATTCTGATTCTGCCCGGTGCTGTCACGGTTCCGTTCCCGCGAAAGAGTTTTATGCCGTTGCTCTGCATCAGTCCGGTGACGCCTTTATTAAACCCGCCTACAATGGCGTCCTTTCTCGACTGCATCTTTGGCCAGTCAGGTTTAACCGAATCGATCTCGACGCCCATCAGCGGGGCGTATTTCGCAAGAGTCAGAAAATGTACTGACCCAAGCAGGGCTTTCGACGGGATACATCCGCGATTCAGGCAGGTCCCACCCATCGCGTCTTTTTCCACCAGACCGACCGAAGCTCCTTTTTGTGCACAGCGTATCGCGGCCGAGTATCCGCCCGGCCCGCTGCCTATCACAAAAACATCGAATTTCTCAGCCATTTTAAATTCTCTTTCCAAAGTAGATATTCATAGATGGGTAGTATATCACAAAACCATAATTGAAAAAACCCACTCTTTTTGCTTGAACGTTTTTTGGCGGTTGATGAAAATTAAACTTTTATTTTCCAACTGTAGTTTGGCTGGCTGGGAAAAACTTCATTGCCCCGGAATCGAGCTGCAATATCAGCCCGGCCTCAGGGTCGATGCCCGCGCAGTTGCCGGTGAACCCTTTGCCGTTATGAATCAATTTAATTCTTTGGCCGAGCAGTATGCTTAATCTTTTCCATTCCTCTATGACCTTTGCCGGTTTTGTTTGTGCGTTTTTCAGCCAATGTTCCGTAGCGCCGAACAATCTTTTTGACAGCGTTATACGGTCAATTATTTTCCCAGTCTCGATATCAATGCTTGTTGCGATGGAAGAAAGCGCTTTAGGAAATTCTTTTTGGTGACAGTTAATTCCGATACCGATTATATAAGCTTTATTGTTTTTGACTTGTTTCGATTCGAGAAGTATCCCCGCAACCTTCTTGCCGTTGAGCATTACATCGTTAGGCCATTTTATTCTTGCCGTTTCATTTATCGCCTCGGCCGTTGCAACGGCAATCGTTAGTGACAGCAATTCCGCATTCAGCTTTTCATTGATGAGTAAAATTGAACAGAGAAGACTCTCACCTTTTTCGCTGAACCATTTATTTCCCGCCCGCCCTTTGCCAGCCGTCTGTTGCTCGGCTATGACGACCAACCCGTCATTTTCCGGCGCATTGGCGTACTCAGCCGCTGTATCATTAGTGCTCGAAACCGAATCAAAAACTAATATCTTCTTACCGATACGTTTAGTTTTTAAATTATGCTGAATTCTTTCAGGCTCAATTCTGTTGTCCGCTGTCATTATTCAATATTCAATGAATTTACCTGTCCATTCCGATATCGACTGCTACCGCTGAATGCGTGATGGCGCCGACCGCGATGCGTTCGATTCCGCATTGAGCTATTGCCGAGACATTACTTAATGTAACATTGCCCGATGCTTCAAGCATAGGCTTTTTATCCTTGCCGCACATCTCGTTTCGCATTTCCACTGCGTGGTTAAGCTGCCACTGCCCCATATTGTCGAGCAGGACAATATCTATTCCCGGAATACTCAGAACATGATTGAGCTGGTCGTCCACGTGGTCGACCTCCACCGCGATAAACTCAATATCTTTTAATCCCCTCGCTTCTTCGATTATGGTTTTTAATTTCGGATAAAAATCTCTCCCAAGCTCCGCCAGGTGATTATCTTTAATCAGCACCGCATCGTACAAACCCATCCTGTGGTTATATCCGCCGCCGCATCTTACCGCGTACTTTTCGAGTATCCGCCAGCCGGGAGTTGTCTTTCGTGTATCATATATGCGGGATTTTGTTCCCTGAATCGCGCGGACGAATTTGGCGGTCGTGGTCGCTATTCCGCTAAGACGCTGTAGAAAATTCAGCATTACACGTTCAGCGCTGAGCATCTGCCGCAGCGGCCCTTCGATAGTGCCGAGCTTGTTGCCTACGTGAGCTACCTTGCCGTCCTGTATATGAACTTTCAGATCCAGCCTTTCGTCGTATCTTTTCAGAATGGCAGCGGCCACCTGCATCCCGCAAACAACTATTTCCTCTCTTGAAATAATATGGCATTTGGAGGTTCTGTCATCTTTAAACAGCAGCTTGCTTGTAATATCCTCGGTTCCGAGGTCTTCGCTGATAGCCAAATCGATTAACGGTTTGGCCTGCTCGATATCGAACTTTTGCATTTATATTTTTCTTTCAAAATAAAAATAAATAATTATCTCCGCCTCTTGCCTGCCGATTTCGCCTTGTCTTTTTTTGTCTTGCTTTCTATCACAAGCTCGGGCAGGTCTCGTAATTCTTTTAGCTGGTCCCGCAGCATAGCCGCCCGTTCGAAATCCAGCGCCTCGGCCGCTTCGAGCATCTCCTTTTCTATCTGAGCGGACAACTCGACCTTGTCATATTCAGATTCCTCGAACCTGACCGCTTCCCTCGCCGTCTGCCTTGCTTTTACCTGCTCGGTGAGACTTCGGCGGATTTCCTTCTTTATCGTCTCAGGCTCGATGCCGTGTTCTTCGTTATATCTTAACTGAATTGTACGTCGGCGATTCGTTTCGTCAATAGCTTTCTGCATCGACGGCGTCACCCTATCGGCATACAGGTACACGGTCGCATCGACGTTCCTCGCCGTTCTGCCGATGGTTTGTATCAGCGAGGTCTGGCTTCGCAGAAAGCCTTCCTTGTCGGCATCCAGTATCGCGACCATCGAAACCTCGGGTAAATCCAGACCCTCACGCAAAAGATTAATCCCGACCAGAACATCAAAATCGCCCGACCGCAAATCACGCAGTATTTCAATCCGTTCGAGCGTTTGAATCTCGCTGTGCAGATATCTGCATTTGAATCCCTGCTTGCTGATATATTCCGACAATCGTTCCGCCATTCTCTTTGTTAAAGTCGTAACAAGCACTCGCTGTTTTAACTTTACTCTTTTTTCGATTTCGCCGAGCAGATGCGGTACCTGGTTGCTTGCCGGGTAAATAAATAATTGCGGGTCAATCAGGCCGGTAGGCCGAATGATTTGTTCTACAACTTCGCCGTGACATTTTTCCATCTCTAACGGCGCAGGCGTCGCCGAGACGAAAATCACGTTTCGCCAGTTCTGCTCGAATTCTTCGAATCGCAGCGGCCGGTTGTCCAGCGCGCTCGGCAGGCGAAATCCGTGTTCGATTAGAACCTGTTTCCTGCTCCGGTCGCCTGCCCACATCGAACGGATTTGCGGAATAGTCACGTGCGACTCATCGATGAATAAAAGAAAATCATCCGGAAAATAGTCAATCAGCGTATAAGGTCTTGCGCCCGGCTGCAGTTGTGCCAAATGCCTTGCGTAATTTTCGATGCCGCTGCAATAACCCACCTCCTGTATCATTTCCAAATCGTACATCGTCCGTGCCTGCAGCCTTTGGGCTTCGAGCAGTTTTCCCTCCTGATTTAGATATTGAAGCTGCTGTTTCAGTTCAGCTTTTATGCTTTCAACCGCCGAATCGATCCTGTCGGGCGGCATAACATAATGCTGCGAAGGATAGATAAAAACCTGCGATTCCTGGGCGAGAATTTCGCCAGTGGTCGGATTGATATAATTAATCTTTTCGATTTCATCGCCGAAAAATTCGAATCGAATCCCGAATGATTCATACGAAGGATGCAGCTCCACCACGTCGCCGCGGACGCGAAACGTGCCGCGCTTAAAATCAATATCATTTCGGTTGTACTGCAAATCGGCGAACCGCCCCAGCAGATAATTTCTCTCGACTTCGTCACCGACCCGTACCGCCACCACCGACGCTTTATAATCTTCCGGCGAACCCAGTCCGAATATGCACGAAACGGACGCGACGATAATCACGTCTTTTCTCGTTGAAAGGCTGGTCGTGGTTGACAGCCGCAGCCTGTCCAAATCATCATTTTTCGACGCGTCCTTTTCGATGTATATATCGCGCTGGGGGATATACGCCTCGGGCTGATAATAATCATAATAGCTGACGAAATATTCCACCGCGTTATCAGGAAAGAGTTCTTTGAATTCCTCGTACAATTGAGCCGCCAAAGTTTTATTATGCGAAATTATCAGCGTGGGTTTCTGTGCGCGTGCGATTACATTAGCCATCGTGAACGTCTTGCCGCTGCCGGTCACGCCCATCAGCGTCTGAAACTTTTTACCCGCTTCGAGACCGTCGGCCAGCTTTTCAATCGCCTGCGGCTGGTCGCCTGCCGGTTTGTATTTACTGGTTAACGCGAATAAGCCCATATTACTGTAAAATCCTGATTCAGACCAAATTTACCATTTTAGACCCTAAGTCAATCTAAAGCAAGACTCCTGCAAACGGCACGATTTACACCGGATGTGTAATTGGCTATAATATTAAGCTTTGTATCGAATGGCGGTCTTTGGCTGTTAAAATTCGTGGAGAACGGTAATAATGCCGATTTTTGAATATAAGTGCCGCAAATGCGGCAGGATAAGTGAATTTCTCGAAAAGGCCGACAGTACCGCAAAAAGAAAATGCTCCCATTGCGGCAGCACCGATTTGAATAAGCAGTTTTCGGTGTTCTCTGCACAGGTCAAAGAAGGGCAATCGAAAAAATGCCTCGGCTGCACCGATACCGGCTGCCCGCATTCAAGAGGATAATAACGGATATTTAAATGAACGAACAAAAGGGATATTACGATTTTAACGCCATAGAGAAAAAATGGCAGCAGTACTGGCAGCAAAACAAAACCTTTGCAGCCGTTGACTGCGATGCCAGGCCGAAGTATTACGTTCTCGATATGTTCCCGTACCCCAGCGGCCAGGGCCTTCACGTCGGACATCCGGAAGGCTATACCGCCACGGACATCGTGGCACGCTATAAACGAATGAACGGTTTTAATGTGCTGCATCCGATGGGCTGGGACGCGTTCGGTCTGCCTGCCGAGCAGTACGCCGTCAAGACCGGCACGCCGCCGGCCGAGACCACCAAAGCAAACATCGATAATATGCGCCGCCAAATCCAGTCGCTGGGCTTTAGCTATGACTGGGACAGGGAAGTGAACACTACCGACCCGGGTTATTACAGATGGACGCAGTGGATTTTCCTCAAGTTATTTAACAGTTACTTTGATGACGCCGAACAAAAAGCAAAACCCATCGAGCAGTTACCAATCCCGCAAAATTTATCAGAAGAAGAAAAGCGGAAATTCATCGACGACCGCCGTCTTGCGTATGAAGCAGAAGTGGCAGTCAACTGGTGTCCGGAGCTTGGAACGGTATTGGCTAACGAAGAAGTGGTCGGGGGCGTCAGCGAACGCGGCGGACACGCTGTTATCAGAAAGCCGATGCGCCAGTGGATGCTTCGCATAACAAAGTATGCGGAACGTCTGCTCGACGATTTAAAAGACGTTGACTGGTCCGAGTCGATTAGAAAACTCCAGTATGACTGGATAGGCAAAAGCATCGGCGCCGAAGTCGATTTTGCCGTGGACGGTTTCGATGAAAAATTGCGAGTCTTTACCACAAGGCCGGACACGCTCTTCGGAGCGACCTATATGGTCCTCGCCCCTGAACATCCGCTGATTGATAAAATCGCGACAAGTGAAAACAAACAAGCCGTGCAAAAATATCGTGAACAAGCCGCCCGCAAGAGCGATTTGGACCGAACCGACCTTGCCAAAGAGAAGACAGGTGTATTTACCGGCGCGTTTGCTGTCAATCCCGTGAATAATAAAAAAATCCAAATCTGGATTAGCGATTATGTTTTAATCAGCTACGGCACCGGCGCAATTATGTCGGTGCCTGCACACGATGAGCGAGATTTCGAGTTCGCAAAAAAATTCGGCCTTGAGATTATAGCGGTCGTTGAGTCGAACGATGCTGAGCTTGCAGAGCGAGTCAAAAACGGACAAGCCTGTTACATCGGTGACGGCAGGGCGATTAACAGCGGGCAATTCGATGGACTGACCACGGCTGAGTTCAAAGAAAAAATAACAAAATGGCTGGAAGATAAGGGCCTCGGTACCAAAGCGATAAATTATAAACTGCGCGACTGGCTTTTCTCACGGCAGAGATATTGGGGTGAGCCGTTCCCGCTGCTTCGTAAAGAAGACGGCGAAGTTGTCGGTTTGTCTGAAGAAGACCTGCCGCTGAAATTGCCGCACATTGATAATTATAAGCCGGCCGGTACTGGTGAATCTCCGCTGGCCAATGCGACCGACTGGCTCGAAGTAAAATTACGCGACGGCGGCAGGGCGATACGCGAGACAAACACGATGCCGCAGTGGGCCGGGAGCTGCTGGTACTACCTGCGTTATATCGACCCGAAGAACGACGGGATTTTCTGCGCTCCGGAAAAAGAAAAGTACTGGATGAACGTGGATTTATATATCGGCGGGGCGGAACATGCGGTACTGCATCTTCTGTATTCGCGATTCTGGCACAAGTTCCTGTATGATTTGGGTTACGTCAGTACCAAAGAGCCGTTCCAAAAATTAGTAAACCAGGGAATGATACTCGGCGAGGACGGCCAGAAGATGAGCAAGAGCCGCGGCAACGTCGTAAACCCCGACAAGGTCATCACTGATTACGGTGCCGACTCGATGCGGCTGTACGAGATGTTTATGGGGCCTCTCGAAGCTGTAAAGCCCTGGTCGATGCAGGGCGTAGAAGGCGTGCACAGGTTTTTGCAGCGGTTGTGGCGGCTGATGATAAATGAAGACAGCGGACAGCTAAGTCCACAG
>JBBABK010000014.1:0-16461 GCA_041657685.1 Phycisphaerae bacterium
AAGTGGAAAGAAACCGTTGCGGAGTGGATGGCCCGGCCGAGGGAAGGGATTAAATACGATATCCTCTTCCCCACGGACAAAAGCCAATGGTAACAGCAGGTTCATATAACAACAATAATTGAAAGAATCAGACTATGTTTATCAAATCCGGGAAAACAGGAACCGTCGAAGAATTGAAGCAATTACTCGATTCGGTTTTAGAGAATGAGCAGGTGAAATCAATTTTGATATTGGCCTGTGATGAAAATGGTTACACGCCGCAAACTGTTGACGGCATTTTGAAAAACGTGCCGGTACCGGTATTCGGCGGAACTTTCCCGCAGATTATTTTAGGACTGGATAACTTCACCAAAGGCTGCATCGTTGCCGGACTGACAAGCGAAGCAGACGTTCAGATTATTTCCGGATTAAGCGACGAAACAATTGATTACGAAAAAATCCTCGAAGAAAAATTACCCTGGGTCGAGGCTAAAACTATGCTGGTCCTGGTTGACGGGATTTCTACAAGGATTTCGGCGCTTATCGACAGTCTCTTTAACGTTCTGGGACTGGAATTCAATTATATCGGTGGCGGAGCAGGTTCACTCGCTTTCAAACAAAAACCTTGTCTGCTGACCAACCAGGGAATGATTCAGGACATCGCGATTTTAGTCTCACTGAACGTAGAATCCGGCGTTGGTGTAAGCCACGGCTGGACGAAGGTGGGCGGTCCTTTTAAGGTAACCGAATCCCAGGGAAATATCATTCATACGCTTGATTGGAAACCGGCGTTTGAAGTGTACAAAGAGGTTGTCGAAAATCACTCCGGGGAAAAATTTGCCGACCATAAATTCTTCGATATCTCCAAAAGCTATCCCTTTGGAATTAACAGGCTTGGCGCGGAAAATATTGTTCGAGACCCTTTCATTGTCAAAGATGATGATTCTCTGGTTTGTGTGGGAGACGTGCCTCAGGAATTTTACGTCCATATATTAACAGGCGATGTGAATACACTTGTAAATGCAGCAAGGGAAGCAATGGAGTTCGGCAAAAAAGCTTATAACGGGGATATGGACAAGAGGACAACCTTGTTTTTCGACTGCGCCTCAAGGGTTATGTTCCTCAAGGGCGATTTCGCTTATGAACTCAAAGCTGTTTATTGCCCGCAGATGCCTCTTATCGGCGCACTGACTATCGGGGAGATTGCCAACAGCAGAAAAGAGTATCTTGAATTTTATAACAAAACTTCGGTCGTTGGAATACTGGAAGACTAATGTATTTCGAAGCGGAAAACAGTCAGTTAATTTTTTATGAAATTGCCATGTCAATCGGCAACAGCCTCGACCTGCGCAAAATGCTTAAAGAATGTCTGGCAACCTATTTAAGGAAGCTAAACTGCTCGGCAGGCGGGATATTTATGCTGAATAAGGATGTTGCCAGTGAGCTTTATGAACCGGTTATAACTACGCCCAGATCATTTTATTCCGGCAAAACATTTCAGGCTATTTTGAAAAAAATCCCATGCTGCGGTGACGATTCCGAGCCGTCAGTTTTACAAAACAATTTGCCTTTACACGGTCGCGTGGATGATTGCATATACTATCATCTATTGGAACTGCCGGAGTTCGGATATATCATACTTATAAAAAGCAATGATGATTTAGACCCGTTCATTATTAAGTCTCTCAAGCCGTTAAATAATAAGCTTGCGCAGGCATGTTTGTCGTGTCTCCATAAAACAGAACTCGAAAAAACAAATACGATACTGAAAGACACGTTGATTCAGCTTCAGGATGAAATATCGGAACGCCGAAAAACTGAAAATAGCCTCAAAACGCTGAATGAAAAACTCGAACAGTCGAATAAAGAACTTAAAGATTTGACGCATATAGCCTCTCATGATCTGCGGGAGCCTCTGAGAAAAGTTACCGCCTTCGCGAGGATGATTGAAATATCGCTCAATGACAAACTCAGTGCCGATGACAAGGAAAATCTGGACTTTATAATAGAAGGCGCTGAACACATGCAGCAGATGATTAAAGCTCTTCGTGACTATTCGATGGTCATATCCAAACCTGAAAAGTTCGAGGAAGTTGACCTGAATGTTTTGGTTGAAAATATCAAAAGGTATGAGCTGGCTGATGAGATAAAAGCCTCGGGGGCCGACATAATCGTGACAAATCAACTGCATCATATCAAATGCGATTATCAGCAGGTTCGGCAGGTAATTAAAGGCCTGCTTTCCAACGGCATCAAACATCAAAAAAGCGACATTAAGCCCGTAATCAAGATAAGTTCGCAATTATGGGATGAGAGTCTGGTTCGGGTGGAGATTCAGGACAACGGTATAGGCATAAAACAGGAAGAATTGAAAAACCTGTTTGTTATATTTAAAAGGTTTCACAGTAACAAAAACATTAAAAGCGTCAACATCGATCTTGCTATCGTTAAAAGGATTGTCGAACAGCACGGAGGGAATATCGGAGTAAGCTCCACGCATGGCGAAGGTTCGACATTTTGGTTTACGGTCCTGCCAGCCTCTGCAGTAAAAGATACTGCCGCCCGGACAAACAGTACCGCAGTGAAAACTTAGCCGTATATCCCCGCTTATCTATCTTTTGCCATCTTCACAATTGCCAACATCCTGTTTATAAATTCACTCGGACGTTAATCAGGTTGAGTCTGGATAAGCTGCGCAACATAAGTTAATTTTTTCAATTGCCTCGAAGCAATGGATAGCCATTTCCAACTCATATCCATATAACCCATGTTAAGAAGTTCTGACTTTTATCATCTTTGTATGAAGTTTTGATTTTATGTTTGTCGATTATTATTACAGCCTGTATCTTTCGTGATTGAAATAAGAGTCAACGCCCAGGCGCGATTGACTAACAAACCATCATTATTCTACACGGAGATACGGGCTTTTTTATTGTGCTTATTCCTTCGCAATATAAGTTCCAATAAAACATCCGCTTTTTAATCGCATCACGGTATTACAGGCTTATAGGCGTTATTAAATTATGCTTCTTAACAGATTCGCCTTTAGTGCCGATAAGACGCAGTGCGATTGGACACTTGACATTTGCGGTATGTGAGGCATAATTGGATATAAGGCACCTTCTTTAGAGGCGAGAATACGGGTATGCGTCTGGTCGTTAAAAAAGATGATTCGGTCATCAACGAGCTTCAGTTCGGCTCCGGACCTGTCAATATCGGCCGGCACGCCGACAGCCAGGTCTTCCTCCCGGACAAAACCGTCTCACGCTACCACGCCGTTCTTTACAGCACTCCCGACGGCGACTGGATGATTGAAGACCTCGACTCGGTAAATAAGACAATGCTCAACGACAAACCTGTTCACAAATCCACTGTCAAGAGTGGTGACGTAATCCGCATCACGGATTTTTCCATCGAAATTAATCTTGAAGATGAAACCATCGCAGGCGAGCCGATTAATCTCGACGACACACTAACCACGGCCGTGGATGACGCGGGCGATACTCAGCACAGAGACCCGCTGGAACCGAAAATAATCATCCGCAGAACCGATTCCGGCCGGGCACCAGATATCAAGCTGCCGATAAGACGAACAGCCGCGTTCGCGCAGGCTACCGAAATAATATGCAAAGCCAACGGGCTTGAAGGCGTCCTGAAAGTCCTTCTTGCTATCGCGGCCAAACAATTTACTGCTTATCACGCCTGGGCGGCACTGCGAAGCAAACCCGCCGGTCCTATGCAGGTGCACGGCGGCAGATGCAGGGACGGCCGAAGCGTCAAGCTCGAAGAATTGCGACTGAAAGATAAAATCAACCAGACAATCGACAAACAGCAGTTTTTGCTTGTGCCGCGAATTCCTCCCACCACATTTGATAAGCAAGCGATTAACTCAGCGCTCATTGCTCCTATTGCCGGCGAAGGCGGATGTTTCGGTGTGCTTTATCTGGATAACGATTTATCGCACGAACGCTATGATATCAGCGATCTGGATTACCTGATGCTGCTTTGTATTCACACCTCAACGATAGTAGAGAATTTTTAACCATCCAAACGGCTATTTGCGCTTGTATTTTCCCATCAGTTCGCCCTGTGCGAGTATATGACCTTCCATTTTTTCCAGCAAAGTTTTTTTATCGAGCAGTTTGGTCGTATCAATCATCGTATTAAGCGCATAAATCTTGAAATAATACCTGTGCGTTCCACTCGGAGGGCACGGCCCACCGTAGCCGGTCTTGCCGAAATCGGTCACGCCCTGTCTTGTCCTGTCTTCGAGCGTCTCATCGTCAGGGAAATTTTCCTGCAACTGCGTTTTGTCCGGCGGCAGGTTGTACAGCACCCAGTGTACCCATGTTCCTTTTGGTGCGTCCGGGTCATCGGCAATCAGCGCGATGCTTTGCGTTCCATCCGGCACCGAGTCCCATTTCAAGGGCGGCGAAATATCGTCGCCGTCGCAGGTGTAAATCGGTGGTATCATCGCGCCGTTTTCAAAAGCTGTACTGGTCAATTCGATATCCATTGCATTTCCTCCCTTTTTACTAACGCTATTTAATGATTTCGTTTCGAGCAGTTCGCAGATGCACCACAGCATCGGTGCCTGGCCGTGCAAATCGCCGAGCACCCTCGGCCGGTCGAGATAATATTGAACATCTTTATTCTGTCCGGTTCCTGTACAGATTTCCCGCAGGTTGCCGTTATCATCGAGATATGTCAAAAGGGCATCCCAGCTTTTTTGAACCGCAGGCTGATATTCATCTTTGTCGAGCCAGCCGTTTTTAATTCCCGTGAGCATCGCATAAGTGAACATTGCGGTGCAGGAACTTTCAGGCCAGGAATCTTTATTATCAATCAATTGCCGCCACATCCCGTCCTTGCTCTGGTATTTCAACAGCGCAGCGGTCATCTTTTTATAGCTTTGCATAATTTTTTCGCGATGAGGATTATCCTGCGGCAGCGATTTTAAAACCTCGGTCAGTGCCGATGCCACCCAGCCGTTGCCTCGGCCCCAGTAATGATGATAATCAGGCCCGTGATAAAACAGACCGCTTGGCTGCTGAAGTTTTTCGAGATACGCGGCAGTTTGCATCGCGGCCCTGTCGGCATATATCTCATTGCCCGTCACGCGATACGCCTGCATCTGCAGCATACCAACCATATACATATCATCAATCCACCATCGGCTTTGGCTGGTCAGGCCGTTTTCCAGCGGCTTTTTCCACTGCCGGTCGGCAAACCATAATCCAATTTCGCGAAATTTCTCGCCGCGGTTCTGCATATACATCTCCAGCGGCAGTATCCCGATAACGGCCTGGTCAACGTGGTGCTTTGTCGAGATTAACTCGCTGTCGAATATCCACGCGTATCGCTTATCCAGTTTCTCCGTCAGCTCTTTATTATCCGTCAGTCCGGCAAAACGGTATGCGCTGTACGCGGTACACGCCTCGGCATAGTGGAGCCACTGGTCCGAATAAAGCATATAGCCGTCCCGTGCGAGTAGGTTATCGACCAATCTGTTTCCAATCTCGGTCGGTGTTTTACCGCTTTGATATTCGAGAAGACTTTCAGCATTTGAAACCATAGCAGGAAAAATAAATAATGATATTAAAAAAATTGAGCGTTTTACTATGTGCATACCAAACCTCGAAACAACAGTATAAATCCCTCAACTTACTAATGCGAGCGATAGGAGTCGAACCTACACGTCCATAAGGACACAAGGACCTAAACCTTGCGCGTCTGCCAGTTCCGCCACGCTCGCGGTTTTGCCACAGAGTTTTTAGCCACAGAGAATACAGAGTTCACAGAGAATTTAAACAATAAACAGTGTTAATCTGCGTCTTCTTCATTATATTAATATTTACTGCTCGGCAGCCTCCTTGCCGTTCACTTTTTCAATTCGTTTTTCCGCTTTTTCGAGTATGCACCTGCAATGCTTTATCAGGGCCATTCCTCTTTCGTACTGGCCGAGGCTGTCGTCCAGCGGAATTTTGCCCTGTTCGATTTTCTCCACGATGCCGCCGAGTTCCGTAATAGCCTGCTCGAAGGTCATTTTCGACACATCATTTTTTTCTTTTTTTTCAGCCATAGCTCACCCAAATTATTTAACGAAGCCGAGCGCGTTCGGCAGCCACATTGACAAAGCCGGCACAAACGTCGTGATAATCAGCGTTATAACCATAGCCGCGAAGAACGGAAGTATATGGCGCATAACATTTGTAACCGTCGTATTGGTTATGCCGCAGCCGAGGAACAGGCAGGTGCCAACCGGCGGCGTACAAAGCCCGATACACAGATTCATTATTATTATAATGCCAAACTGCAGCGGATGAATACCCAGCTTTTCGACAATCGGCAAAAATATCGGCGTAAAAATCAGCACGGCCGGCGTCATATCCATAAACGTACCCACCAGCAGCAGCAAGGCGTTAATCAAAAGCAGCAGTATCACCTTATTGTCGGTCGTACTCAGCAGGGCGGCACTGATATCCTGCGGGACATTTTCCGATGCCAGCACCCACGACATCGCCATACTCGTACCTATAAGAAGGAAAACAACCGAGGTGGTAACTCCCGTCTGCAGCAATAATTTCGGCAGGTTTTTGATTTTCACTTCGCGGTAAATCACGACGGCGAGTATAAACGCATACAGTACCGCGATGGCTGACGCCTCGGTAGCTGTGAAGATACCTTTCAAAATGCCGCCCAACACAATATAAACCAACAACAGGGAAGGAACCGCATCTATAAAACAGATGAACCCTTTCGAGGAAACTTTCATAACGTAATAAGCAATTAAGCCGATAACCAGCAGTGAATAAAAAGACAAAGCCAGACTCAAATTGCCGTAAATCTGAATGTCCCAGAACCGGCCATAGAAAAAACCTCTCAAAAACCATATAGGCACAAACAAAAGTCCGATGAATCCGGCAGTAATCTTCGCACTTTGATGGTTTTTCTTCCATACTGTGACCGCATACCCGATGCCCATCACCGCCAGTAATCCCAAAAGTACCCAGATAAAAGCCGCATTTAATTTCTGAGTTGACGCGGAGATTTGAGAATAATTTTCCAGCTTCTTTAACGAATCCGCCTCCGGAAGAAAACCGGAACGTTTATAAAATAAAAATCCCGGAACGACCAAACAGAGGATGACTCCGATGATGCGTATCATAATTTCAGGAAATTTATAAGTCTCATCCGAGCCGTATTTGTGTAGAAAGGCGAGGATTCCTGCAACCGTCATCAGCGCCAGGCCCATCAGTATGCCCGGCAAAAATCCCGCCATAAATATCGCCGCGATGGAGACAATCCCGCCGGTTGCCAGTGAATACACAATCATAATATTGCTCGGCGGAATCAGCAGGCCCGTTGTCGCCGCGGTAATAGTCACCGATGCGTTAAAGTCACGGTCGTAGCCCATCTTATTCATAATCGGGACCATAAACCCGCCGACGCCAGAAACAGCCGCGGTTGCCGAGCCGCTTATGGCGCCGAACAGCATGCACGTCAGCACGTTGACGAACGCCAGGCCGCCGCGGAATCGTCCGACAAGAACATTTGCAAAATCAATCAGCCTTCGCGCGATGCCGCCGTGGCCCATCAATATGCCCGACAAAATAAAAAACGGAATCGCAAGCAGGGAGAAGCTGTCAATTCCCGTAGCTATTTTATGGGCCACCGCCACAAACACCGGCAAATCTCCCATAGTCAGAAACGCCAGCACCGTCGAGATGCCCATGCAAAAAGCAACCGGCACGTTCAAAAGCAAAAGTATTACGAAACTCACAACCAGGACTAATACAGGAAGGTCCACTTTTTAAAATCCTTTCAATTTTTCATTCCTCTTTTAATCGACACCCTCTTCGGTATTCGCCGAGGCGGGAAGGTCAACTATTACCTCGCCCCTGACCAGTTCAGCGATTCTTTCGACAAGACCGATTATCGAATACATTACGAGAAAGAATCCGCTGATAGGTATCGCCAGGTAAACATAACCGACCTTGACGTTAATTGCAGGTGATATCTGTTCGAGCTGCAATGTCCTGATGACAAGCTCGGTTCCGCCGACAATCATCACAGAAAAGCTGAACAGCGCGACGACAAGAAAAACGAACACCTCGGTATAAATCCTTATCCTCACCGGCAGCTTGCCGACGAAATAATCGATTCCGAGGTGTGCCCCTCGGCCAAGTGCGACCGCGGCGCCGAGCAGCGAAACCCAAATTAGCATAAACACGGCCACCTCTTCTGTCCACGTGCTCGGGTTTTTGAGAACGAATCTCGTGAACACCTGCCACAGCACGTCAATGACAAGCACGACCACAACCACCATAACCAAAAATTCCAGCGTACGGTCTAGTATCTTTTTTATCATTTTGAACACGCTACTTTACCTCCTGTATCTGCTCGATTAATTTCCCGATTTCCGTACCATCGTATTCCTTCCACATCCCTTTTACCGATTCCCTGAACGGCTCCTTGTCCGGATATGTCACCACTACGCCATCCTCTTCAACGATTTTCAAATCTTCCTTTTCTGCCTCGGCCCAGATTTTGCGTTCATATTCCACCGATTCATCCACCGCCTCCTGCAAAATCTGCTGAAACTCAGGCGATAAACCGTTCCACACATTCGTACTGATTATCAAAATGTCCGGCAGCCTTGTATGCTCATCGAGCGAATAGTATCTGCATACCTCGTAATGCCGCGACGTGCGAAACGAAGGCGGATTATTCTCGGCCGCGTCAACAACGCCCTGGTCGAGCGAGGTGTAAAGCTCGCCCCATGCAATCGGCGTCGGCGAACCGCCCATTGCCTCGACCATTTCCATCGACATTATGCTTTTCATAACCCGTACCTTCAAACCCTTCAAATCCTCGGGGGTCTTGATTTCCTTCTTGGCGTAAAAACTCCTTGAACCGGCGTCATAAAAACACAGGCCGCGCAGACCCTTGCTTTGGCCGGCCAATAGCAGTTCTTTGCCGATTGGACCGTTCAGCACCTTCCAGAAATGCTCCGAATCGCGGAATAGATAAGGCACGCCGAAAATTTTCATCTCCGGGACAAAACCTTCCATCACGGCCGTCGATGTTTTCGTAATCGCCATATAGCCAAGCTGCAGGGCTTCAATGCATTCTTTTTCGGTGCCGAGCTGTTCATTGGGGAAAATCTCGACGACCATCCTGCCGTTCGATTTTTCCGCGACCCGCTCGGCCATATAAACCATTGCCGTATGTACCGGGTGCGTAACATCGAGACTATGGCCCAGCTTTAATACCACTTCGGGCTGGGATTTCTCTTTTTGCTTACACCCCGCAAAAAATATCAAACATACGCTAAATAAAATCAGTACGGCTTTTTTATTCATTTATTATCACCTTCTGCTAAATTAATCTCTGACAATTCACCGTTTATAATCACATTTTCAAAAACCAGGCCTTCGACGTTTTCAATAATACTCGATTTTTCAATATTCTCAAACACGCAGTTTTTAAGACGAACGTCTTTTATCGGCGAACGCTGGTATCCCTTCAAATACAACGCGTATTCACTTTTACCGCAGGTAACGTTCTCGATATTTATATTGCGAATAACAGGCGCAAACTCACCGACATCACCTTCTTCATAAAACATATTAATTTTCAGCACCGCTTCGTGCACCCGTCCGATTGCGATGTTCCTTACATACAGATTTTCGATAAACCCGCCGCGAACCGCATTTGTCTTGATTCTGAAAGCCCGCTCAAGGTTGGGACTGTCCATCATACAATCTTCCACAAACACGTTTCGCACGCCGCCGGTCATTTCACTGCCTATTACAACCCCGCCGTGCCCGTCCATCATTCGGCAGTTGCGAATAATTATATCCTCGCTCGGCACGTCAACCCGCCTGCCGTCGTCGTTCCTGCCTGCCTTTACAGCGATGCAGTCGTCGCCGGTATCGAAATAGCAGTTTTCTATTATAATATTCTTACACGATTCCGGGTTGAAGCCGTCATTGTTCGGCCCGTAACCTGTAATTTTGACATTTTTAACTGTAATATTGTACGATAAAACCGGGTGGATGTGCCACATAGGCGAATCTTTAATCGTCACGCCTTCGATTAAGATATTTTTGCATTTATAAAATTGAATCATATTTGGTCGGAGCTTCGCGCCCGCTCCGAACTTTCTTTCCTGTACCGGCGCACCTTCTTGTCCGTATTTGAAAAGTCTTTCGCGGTCAGCCTTTTGAATTTTCGACCACGCCCACCAGTTTTCAGAACTGCTCTGTGCGTCCAATGTGCCTTTGCCGGTTATGGCGATATTGTTCTGCTCGTATGCGTAAACCATCGGTGAGTAATTCATACACTCGACGCCTTCCCATCTCGTATAAACAGTTGGAAGGTACGAATTCGGGTCCGTCGAAAATTTAATCACAGCCCCCTCGGCAAGATGCAGTTCAACATTGCTCTTTAAATGTATCGCTCCGCTTGAGAATTGACCGGCCGGGACAACCACCCGTCCGCCGCCTGCTTCGTAAGCCGCTGTTATCGCGTTTTTAATCGCCTCGGTACAATCATTACCATCCGCGACCGCACCAAAATCGACAATATTAAAATCTTTGTCGGAAAATGTTGGGGCGTTTATCCTGCTTCGAATCTCATCAGCGTACTGCCAGCCGGTTTGTGCAAAACCGACGGGAAGCAATAAAAAAATTATGCACGCAATGAGGCCGAATGTAGTTTTTTGTTTTACCATTACACCGCCTAGTTTAGAGATTAATCGGTGCCATTGTCCAATTTGGTTACCTTGCTTTCAATGAAATTCTCGTTCGCAAGTTCGGTGACGAGCAAATCCGCAATCTCGATTTGGTCTTTGGTTCGTACTACAAGGCCGCTCTTTTTTATTTTGGTGATGCTGTACCCTCGCTGAAGCACGGATTTGGGATTCATCGCTGCCAGCCGGTTTTCACCGGCCGTTAATTGCATCGACAATTTATTCATCACTTTTTTTATCGCCGCGGCCGCCCGATTTTGCGCGTCACTCAATTCGACCGTCTTTCTCCGCATCAACCTGTGCGGCTCGATTGCCCGCACCTTTTCGAGCAGTCTGTTTATTTTCGCCGCCGACATTGCGAGCATATCCTTAACAGAATCGCTCAAAGTATAATTCAACTCATCGAGTCTCTGTCGGCCAAGCTGCAGTTTCCATCGCATCCGGTCCGCTATGTTTTTTGTATAATGATTCAATTGTGCGGATACTTCCTCGACGTCCGGCACCGCCACAACGCCTGCTTTTGTCGGCGTCGATGCCCGCACGTCCGCGACCAAATCCGCAATCGTGGTATCAATCTCGTGCCCGACCGCGCTTACGATTGGAATCTTCGAATCATAAATCGCCCGCGCGACAGCTTCTTCATTGAACGCCCACAAATCCTCCAGTGACCCGCCGCCGCGACCGACAATCATCATATCGAACCTGAATTCGCCGTTCTGCTTATTTGCATCGCGAATTGCTGCTGCGATTTTTTCAGCAGCTCCCTCGCCCTGCACCGGAACCGGGTATAAAACCAGTTCCACACAGGGCCAGCGATTCCAGATACTGTCAGTAATATCGTGAACAGCAGCGCCGGATTCACTTGTTACAATGCATATTCGGTTCGGGTAGGGCGGCAGGGGCTTTTTATGCTTATCATCGAACAGCCCCTCGGCCTGAAGCCTTTTTACCATTTGCTCGAACGCGACCTGCAGCGCACCAACTCCCGCCGGTTCCATCCGCTCGACATACATTTGATATTTGCCCTGCGGCGGATACACATCTATATTTCCTGCCGCCAAAACAGCCATGCCGTTCTCCGGCTCGAATTTCATTTTTGAAATGCTGCTGCGCCACATAACGCACGGCAGAACGGAATCTTCATCCTTGAGAGAAAAATAACAATGCCCGCTGCTGTGCACCTTCCAGCCGCTTACCTGTCCGGTAATTGTCAGTCGTGCAGGCAGGCTTTTTTCCAGCGCGGTTTTGATTAGCCCGTTTACCTGGCTGACCGTATAGATTTGCCGTTTTTCACCTGCCATCAGCCCGATTATACGACCACAGTCGCCGCCGTGCAACTTTTTGCGCAAGTTTTGGCATTTTATTGATTTATAAAGGGACATCGGGTATAATAACGTTTGAAGGAAATTGTGCTGATTTGAGGGGTGGTAATGCAGGCATATCTCGAAGTTATCGGCGTTTTAGCCGTCGTGTTGCTGGGCCTGACGGCAGGGAAGATCTTTAGCCGGTTCAAAGGTTCGTACTGGCTCATCGGCTATTTTATCTCGCTTGTACTGGCGATACTTTTGGTACTGCCGCGGTTGTATTACCCGCTGCATTTCGCTCCTTTTTTCAGCGAATTGCTCGCCGGCCGGGCGAGATTTATCGTTTTAGCAATAGCGGTAACCGTCGGGCTTGTCGCGCCGCTTGACCGCCTGCCTCGTAAACTCGAGCAAGTGCTCGTCTGCACCGTTATGGCAATCGTGCTCGGTTGGTTTTCGGTGATGCCGTTTTTAGCACCGGCCGTTCTGCAGAAGACTCACGCGTCACTCAGGACAACTTTCAACTATCAGGGCGTTTGCTTCCAGACCACCGATTACACCTGCGGGCCTGCCGCCGCTGTTACGGCGCTTCATAAACTCGGCATCGAAGCCGACGAAGGACAAATCGCAATCCTGTCCCACTCCAGTCCTGTCACAGGAACGCTTCCTCAGTGCCTTGCCGATGCGCTCAACAAGCAATATGCCGGTCTGGGTCTTGATTTCAAATTCCGAATGTTCGATTCCATCGAACAGCTAAACGATTCCGAGGTGACATTGGTCGTAATAAAGGACCATTTCCTTTCCGACCACTGCATCGCAGTTCTCGATGTGACTAAAGACCGGGTGATAGTAGCAGACCCCGTTAGCGGAATATGCGTATTGACTCACGAATATTTTGCTGAGAAATGGCGTTTTTCCGGAATTGCAATCAAACATACCGTGCCGCAAACTGAAATGCGCACAAAAATAGCGTCAGGCACGGGTCAGTCACATTCGATTTGACCTCTGAATATCCGCGTTTGCAGCGCTCCCTGCCAGCTCGTCCAGCTCGAATCGCCGTGCTCGTTTTCGATCGCCTGCCTGACCTGCCTGATTTTCGAATCCATATCGTCGATGTAATTAACCATAAACGCCTCTGCCGTTGCTGGCAGCTTCGGCGAGCCGAATTCATACTGGCCGTGATGACTCAGTATAATATGGTCAAGCGCGTCAAGAATCGACTTGTCGATTTTTATTCCTTTTACGCCGATTGCGTCAGCTTTTTTATGAACCATAATCATCGCCATACCGATGTGTCCAACTAATTGTCCGGTATCGGTATATTCGAAAGCCATCTCGTAGGACAATTCCTCGGTCTTTCCGATGTCGTGCAGGAACAGTCCCGCGATAACCAAATCCGCCTGCACCTCCGGATAAAACGGCAGAGCCGCCTGCGCCACACACATCGCGTTGTGCGTATGCTCTATCAAGCCGCCAAGGCAGTTATGATGCAGTTTCATAGCGGCGGGGGCCTTTTTGAATTTCGCCATCAGCTCTTTATCCGCGAGAAACTCAGCCATTAACGCCTTGAGCTGTGAATTTTTTATCGAGCCGAGCATCTGCTGAATCTCGGTAAAAAGTTTATCAACGTCCTTATCGGTGTGTGCGAGAAAATCGTCGAGATTGATCTGGCTCGGCTGCACCACCGAGGCGTTATTTATCACGATTTGCAGATTATTCTGATAAAGCTCACTGCGTCCGTTGATATGCACAAAGCCGGGCTTGGGCAGCATCTTATACGTCTGTTCGCTCGCCTGCCACATCCTGCCGTTGAGTCTGCCCGTCCTGTCGCAAACGTACATCGCTATATACAAATCACCTTTTGCGGTGCTTCGCAGAATCGGGTCCTGCACCAGGTAAATATCATTAAGCGTTTGTCCCGGTTCAATTTCACTGATAAATTTATGTGCCATAACACGCTCCGTTTATTTTTAAGGGGTCTTAATGAATGATATGGCTTTGGGGGTTGTTTCGCAAGTTTATTTCAAAGCAGGTCTTTATGAATTGATATTTACAATCATCACTGTGATATTGTCAGGCCCGCCCGCCTGGTTGGCTCTGGCAATGAGGGTCTTGCACGCATCCTGCGGCTCACGGTGGGTTTTAATAATGTCACTTATTTCTTCATCAGTCGTTACAGTCGTCAGGCCGTCACTGCACAATAAAATCTTATCACCTTTCTTAATCGCCATACTGCGAACCATCGGTTTAATATTCTCATCAAACCCCACGCACTGTGTAATCACGTTGCGGTCCGGATGTTCACTCGCCTGAGTCGGCTCGATATATCCCGCCTGCACTAATTCGTTAACAAATGTATGGTCTTTTGTAAGCTGCTGCAATTTGCCGCGGCGTAAAAGATACGCTCGACTGTCTCCGACATTGGCGATATACCACCTGCCATCGTTAATCATCGCCATAACCAGCGTAGCACCCATATTCCTGTGCCCGTTGCCGTTTGCGCCTTCGGCCAGCACTTTTTTATTCAGCTCGACAATGCTTCTTTTGATTTCCCTGCGAATTGAACTGCTGCTTTTGGATTTGATTTTTTCGAGCCTGTCGCCGAGTATTACGGGCAGTGATTCGATAACAATTTGTGACGCCTGCGCTCCGCCGGCGTGTCCTCCCATTCCGTCCGAAACGATAAACAATCCGAGCCGCTCATCGGCCGTGCACGCGTCCTCGTTTTGTTCCCTTGCCATTCCCTTGTCGCTGATGCACGACCACCGCGGTTTAATATCATTCGAAGATTGTTTCGATTCAGGCTCAGCCATTTACAGTTCAACTAACCGTCAAACCAGCTTCTGCTCACACCAGGGACAGTATATCCAATAGTTAGTATCGACGCTCTGCCGGCAGTTACTGCATTTTTCCGGCATTTGCGTTATCTGCCAAGGCCGAGTCACCTTCCGCCTGCACCACGGACAGTACCGCATAAACCGCATCAGCTTGCCCCCGCAATGCCGGCATTCGCTTTGATAGCGCACCCCTTTGGTCTTTTGCTCGCTCGGCGATTCGAACCCTGCACCGTAACACCACGGACAATACTTCCACTCAGGCAACACGCCTCTATGGCAATCCGGACAAATCCGTTTAAAGCCGCTGCGTTTATCGAATCGATTTTTCTCACTGCCGCACCACGGGCAAATCTGCATACTCTCCGATATTGGTTCGCCGCATTGTTTACATACCAAATCCGCTCTCAGCACCTTACCGTATTTTTTTAAAAACGCCTGCCGCCTCGTCTTTTGCCAATCAACTTTTTTCTCACGGCTCCTCGAATGTTTTTCGGGCTTGAGTCTCTGCGGCGTCGCACTTATCATTGTTCCAAGCATTTCTCCCGCGTCGGCAAAACGTTTTTCCGGGTCGACCTCGAGCGACTTTTTCATAAACCTGACGAACTCCGCGCTCGTTTTTTCCTTCAGTCGTTTACTTCCGCGTATCGGCCAGCGGAAAGGCCACCGCGGCAGATAACCCGTAATATATTCATATAAAATCAGGGCTATCGAAAAACAATCGCTGCGAAAAGTCGGTTTGCCGTATGCCTGTTCCGGCGCAATATAGCCGGGCGTTCCGTAAACGTCGCTGGTTACAACCCTGCCCTTGACCTGCATACTGATTCCGAAATCGCCGAGAGCTGCTTCGCTCTTGCTTGTCAAAAATATATTGCCCGGCGTTACGTCGCAGTGAACCAGCTTCTTGCGATGGGCATAAGCAAGCCCGTCGAGCACCTGGGAAATGATGTTAATTATTTTCTTCGGACTCATCGGCCTGCTGCGGTTTTCCAAAGTCCCGGCCGAAAGCTCGGTCGCCAGCACCACGTGGCCGTTGATGATATCGGCGTTCTTGACCGGCATAATATGCCTGTGCCGCAGGCTGCTGACGAGCCGAATCTCCCGCAGCATCGCCTTATTATCTCGCTTGCCGCTTTCTTCCAGCAGGGGGACCTTGAGAGCGACCCATATGCCCTCGACGCTGTCGCGGGCCTTCCAGACCTCGCTGCTGCCCCCTTTGCCAAGGCTCGCCGCCAGCCGGTATTTCCGCAGCCTCGCCCCGCGCGTCAGTTTTCCGCCATTTTTGTTTTTATTTTTTGAGACCATTATTTACCGAGCGTTTCAATTCCACTTGTGCTTTAGGGGTTAATTCGTTTAAAACGGCTAATTATAAGACCACCGCCAGCTTATTCATCGCCGCTGTTACTGCAATATAATTTTTGTCGGAATTTTTGACGAACCTACCCGCCCAAATAGCCGAATAGTCCTGACAAAACTTCTTTTTTTATTAATTATTTTTTTTTCGTTGTATTTAGTTTTCGCACGTATATAATCTGCGGGCCGTTCGAAATGAATGGCTCTGAATGTGGAATATTAATGGCTAAGAAAAGAA
>JBBABK010000015.1:0-16444 GCA_041657685.1 Phycisphaerae bacterium
TCAATCAGGGGATTCGGGCTCGGAATGCTGCTGGGCAAAGACCAGTCAATAGATTTCGAAAATCCTAAAATCAAATACACAATCGAAAATCCGGAAGATTCCCAGCAGAAAAGAACCATTGACGCAAAAGAAGAACGCACCCGCAGACTGTTCGAGGAGCTCCGCGAATCCGCCAAAACAATGCCGGGCAATATCACGACCGTGCGATGTGATTTCCCGATTACCGAAGTTCACTTCGCACCGGGCAGCTCGGAACTGAATTCTGCCGGCAAACAATCCATCAGCGACTTGTGCGATAAACTCTACCGCGACCTCGACCCCAAACCGCAGCAGTTGTACGTGCTCGGCCTCAGTGACGAAGGCACAAGCGATAAACAGCAGTGGAAGCTCTCGGCCCTTCGCGCTAAAACCGTCGCCGAACTCGTCGAGCAGTCTTTCCCGAAACAGGACCGCCCCGCCGTATATTCCTGGGGCGCAGGGCCGGGCAAAATGTGGAACAAAAACACCAACTCAATCCCAAAGGGCTGCCAAGTCGTCATCGCCGTCCTGAGATAAAAAAATTGCTCGACCCTGTATAAAATCCAGACAGCCCGAACTGCCGTGCGACCCAAAATGCCCGTTTTTAGCTTAAATTGGCCTTTTTGCCGTTTCAGGCACATTACTTGCATAAATTTAATTTAAATGAAGGTGCGCCTTAACAAGACAGCAAAAACTTTTAAATCGCTCGCTCTTTACACAGCGGCCCTGCTGCTCGTTTGGCAGGGGTTAACCTTTGCCGCTGAGCCGAACGCCCCTGCTGCACCTGCAAAACAAAACATCATTACCGCACGCGAGCCGAACTTCGCAATCGGGCAAAATCAGCGAATCGAAACGGGCGAAATCTACTGGCGGATGATGCTTGCGATTCTGCTCGTAATAATCCTCGGCTCGGCAGCGTACTACGTTTCAAAAAAACTCGGCAGCAGAATCGTTAACCAGCCCAACCGCCGAATGAAACTCGTTGAAACGCTCTATCTCGGCTCGAAAAAATCGCTGCACCTGATAAAAATCGGCCAGCGCGAAATCATCGTCGCGACGACGCCGACCGCAATCAGCTCTATCGCAGACCTCGGCACAATCAAAGAAACCCCATTTCAGGAACAGCAATAACTTTATGCCATTTCGCTATTTCAAAACATTAATCCTTGTGATATTCGCATTGCTTTCAATATCGGCTTTTGCGCAGGAAGAAACCACGGCACCGGCCAATCAGATACCGAGTATGTCCGACCTGATGACCCTAATCGACAAAACCGCGACCACAGAAACCGAAGGCGGCGACTGGTCAACGCCCGTAAAGCTCGTGATTATTTTCGCAGGCCTGGCAATATTGCCCAGCCTGCTGGTGATGATGACCTCTTTCACGCGAATTGTAATCGTGCTCGGCTTTGTCCGCAGGGCGCTGACAACACAAACCATCCCGCCGAACATCGCAATCATCGGTCTTGCGCTTTTTCTGACGCTCTTTACAATGGCACCGACCTTTTCGCTGATTAACAATGACGCGATACAGCCTTACATTAACGAACAAATAGATTTCGCGACCGCCGGTGCACGAGCCTCTAACCATATCAAAGATTTTATGCTCCGCCAGACCCGCGAAGCGGATTTGGAACTGTTCGTCGGAATTTCGAAAATCGACCCGCCGCAAACCGCAGCCGATATACCGCTGCACGTAGTGGCACCGGCCTTTATCATCAGTGAATTTCGAACTTCATTTGAAATCGGCTGCATGCTGTTCATCCCGTTTTTGCTTTTGGATATGGTTATCGCGGGCGTGCTGCTGTCTGCAGGTATGATGATGCTGCCGCCGATGATGGTCTCGCTGCCGTTAAAGCTAATCCTTTTCATTCTCGTTGACGGCTGGAGCCTGCTTGCGAGAAGTTTGTCACTTGGTTTTAGATAATTCCTCAAAAATTTATGGACAGCAATTACGCATTATATCTCGGTCGGCATACCCTTGAAACCGCGCTAATCGTCTCGGCGCCGATATTACTGACCTGTATGGTCGTCGGCCTGACAATAACATTATTTCAGGCGGTGACATCAATTCGCGATATGAGCCTGACAATCGTCCCCAAGCTGCTCGCCGTCGGCGCGGTGCTGATAATGCTCGGCGGCTGGATGCTCGACGTCCTCATACGCTTCACCGCCGAGATATTCACACAGATTCAAAACATCGTGCAATAACAATGGACGTACTTAACGAAAAGCTGCTCATCTTCGCGATGGTCCTTACAAGGATTTCAGCTTTTGTGCTTGTCGTGCCCGTCTTCAGCTCGCAAAGCGTTCCCGTTCGAATTAAAGCCGCGACCGCGCTGCTGCTGACAATTTTTTTCGTCTTAATCAAATCGCCTCAGGCCCCGGCCGTCGATTTTTCAATAGTGCAGATAACGCTCGTTCTTGCCGTTGAAGCGACTTACGGCCTCGCACTGGGATTAATTATCGCGCTCGTCTTCGGTACCGTCGGAGTGTTCGGCCGAATCGTAGAAAGAGAAATGGGTATGACCCTTGCCGAAATTATCGACCCGATGACAGGCGAATCATCACAGCCTTTAAGTATGCTGCTCGAAATGCTTTTTATACTTATGTTCCTCGCCGCCAACGGCCATCATTTATTCATACTTACCATTTCGAAAAGCTACGACGTGTTCGCATCAGGCACTATTCCCGATATCGCGACCCTGACCACGGGCGTCACCGAAGCGGGTGCTACAATGCTAATCGCGTCGCTTCGGCTGGCCGCTCCGATTCTCGCCGCGTTCCTGCTGCTGCTCGTCGCGCTGGCGGTTATGGCGAAGGTCTCGCCCGAAATGAACATACTTTTCATTTCGCTTCCGATGCGTGTCGGGATGGGACTTGTTATGACGATGGTTTTTACCCCGTTCATCAACGGGTTTGTTTCCGAATTCGCCCAGTGGATGAACAAACTTTTGCCTTTATAATTTTTTAACGCACAATAACGATGCCTGAAAAAAGCGCAGCCGACAAAACCGAACAGCCGACCCCGCGGAGAATCCGCAAGGCCCGCGAAAAGGGCCAGGTCCCGCAGAGCGAAGAATTCAGCTCCGTCGTTACGCTCGCCGTTCTCCTTGGCTCTCTTGTATTTGTCGCGCCAAAGCTGCTCGCATGGTCAACCTCGGAAATGGCAGACGGATTTTCATTGCACCAGGGTGTATTCGCCGACTCGCAGTCTTTTATGAATTTCCTGAACGCAAAATTCATCAACATCATCATTGTGATTTCTCCGGTTCTCGCGGCCATTACAGCCGCTTCAATTGCGGCCAGTGTCTTCGTCTCAGGTCCGAACTTCAGCGGCAAAGCACTGGAATTCAAACTCAATTCCATCAATCCTGTTTCAGGTTTCGGCAAATTATTTAACGTCAAATCGCTTGTCAAATTAATCCTCTCGATATTCAAACTCGCGTTCATAGGTGCGGTCATATGGTTTTACCTGCACGGCAAAATCGATGAGCTGGCCGCTCTCCGCTGGGCCTGGTCAACGCAAATCATCGTCACCATATCCAAACTCATACTTGGAATGATGATTCGTATTTGTCTTGCGCTGCTGGTCATCGGTCTTGCGGATTTGGCGTGGCAGAAATGGAAGTACATCGAAGATTTGAAAATGAGCAAGCAGGAGGTCAAGGACGAACGCAAAGAGACCGAAGGCGCACCGGAAATAAAGGGGCGAATCCGACGGATGCAATACGAAATCGCACTGAAGCGAGTCGCGCAGGAAGTGCCCAAGGCAAGTGTGGTGCTGGTCAACCCGACGCACTTCGCGGTGGCGATTCGATATGACGCGAAAACTATGGATTCGCCTGTCCTCGTCGCAAAAGGCGCGGACTTTATGGCTGAAAAAATCCGCGAAATAGCACGGGCGTATGGCATCCCAATCCTGCGAAGGCCCGAACTGACAAGAACGATTTATAAAGCACTGCAGCCGGGCCAGACCATCCCGCAGGAACTTTATGTCGCCGTCGCGGAAATACTCGCGCTGATTTACAGGCTCAAACGCAACAGGGCATAATCGTTCAATGACGCATCCCAATATAAACAATCTTGATGATTACAAACTGCTGAATATGCAGAACTACCTGCTCTTTGCGGTCGGTGCCGCAGCCGTTAATGCGGGGCTGCTTTTCCCGAAAATACCAGCACTTACCGACACACTGATTATTTTCAGTATCGCTCTGTCAATAGCAGTAATTTCAATCAGCCTATGCTCCTCAAAAACTTCAGAACTAAAGAATTTTCCGCTGCCGGCTATTGCCGCAGTCGCCGTTTCGATTTTGTCTTTTTTGGCCTCTGTAAAATTGATTTTAATCGGAAATACCGCCGGCCCGGTCATTAAACTCATCTCCCGGTTAGATATCGTCACCGAACTTGTGCCGAATTATTTGAGCGTTCTGTTCTTTGCTGCTGTTTCAGTTACATTAATGTTTTTAACAATAAAGTTCACAAGAACTTTATCGAAAAACATTAAAAATCATATCGAAGAAATTAAAATTATTGAACAAACCCGGCAGGAATCTCCCATTAAGGAAAAAAGGTTCTTTTACGGAGTTTATGCTTTTGGCCGGTTTTCGTTTTGGCTCGCGATAACCTGCTTTGCAGCCGTCGCGCTGAGTTTTTTTATTGCCTCTCTTGCAGGGAAAACAACCATCAGCCTTGTTGCCGCGACCGGCATCTTAATGCAATCGATTATGCTTTTTACGGTACTTGCAGTTGCTAATCTGACACACAGACTCGGCGCTAAATTCTCACAGCAATACAAAATGACCGAAGAGCAATTCCAGGAGCAAATTAAAGTCGATACTATTTCCGAAGAAAAAGTCGATGATTACAAATACCGTATCTGTAACGAACCGCTTTTTGACTGCGGCATATTCCAAAACGAAAGTTCCTGCGACATATTAACCAATCATCTTATCGAAACCGGCTCGTGCGGCTCATTAATACTGGCAGCATCGGATTCGCAATCCCTGCCGGTCACAGTTCCCGTCGACATCGCCGCTCGTCTGGCGGAAACCGGCAGAAAAACACTGCTTATCGATTTCGATTTGAAAAGCAGTTCCGTCCAAAAGGTTTTCGAAATAAATAATTGCGAAACTCACGCCGTTAAAACCCGCATCGAAAATATCTCTGTAATTTCCGGCAGACATCTGACTCGTGCAAACTTTAAGTCGCTTCATCAGATATTAAATAAATCACAGCAGTTGTATGACTGCACAATATTGTATTGCCCTGACGCCGAAATGCCGTCACAAGCAGCGGAATATTTTAACTCGGCAATGCTGTTCGGGCGCAATGAGCAAATAAGTTCCCGAATGCAAAATCTAATTAAAGAATTGAACAGGGCCGAATGCTGGACTGTCGCCCCTGAGAATTTGTTGCAGCCTGCCTGAATTGAACCACTGTTTTACATCTGCAGATAACTTAACTGGCTCTGCAGCAGCGAGAGTGTTTTTTCGAGGTTTGCGAATCTCATTATAAGCCTTTTCTCCCTCACTTCAAGCCGCTGCTCTTCCATATCGATTTTATCCTGCAGTAATTCAATCTGGTCGTCTATATGGTCCTGGTCGATAGTCAGCGAGCCGTTTGTAGCCTTTAGCATTCTATCGAGCGCATCTTCCATCTCGCCCGCGAAGCCCTGCTTGACGTTTATCGTCGCATATATCGTGCTGCCCGCCGTGCCGGTTGTCGGAGCTGATACCTGCAAACCATTCTCAGGATTATTCGGATAACCGTTATCATCGAACGTGCTGTTTCCGATTATCACGTTGCCGACGATTGTTGCCGCCCGATACGCCGAGTCGCTTTCGCTGGATAATTTGAAAAACGCCTGTGATAAATTGCCCGAGCCGTCATAAACAATTTTTACCTGGTAGCTGCCCGCGGTAGTGTAATCGCTGCTCGCCCCGTAGAATTTCACGCTGGAGTTGCTGCTGCTTCCGCTCTTATTCGCGCCGAGCACAGCCAAAACGCCCATATAATCTTCCGCTATCGCCTCATCGAATTCGGCCGAGTCGAACGAAAGCACGCCGTCCTTATCAAGCTCGAAACCGATATGCCCCGCCGTAAGAAACGTATCCAAATCCTCGATAAAGCCGTCCACCTGCGAATACAGCGGCGAGGTTATCTGCTCTTTTATCATCCTGACTACAAAATCACCCATCAGCACGCCGGCGGTCTTGAGCACGTCATTATAGCCGGTCATCTCTTTTATATATGCCACCGTGTCGTTATACGCTTCTACAAAATCCTCGACTTTTTTCTTTATCGACTCGATATCGCGATTCAAAGTTATCTGCTCGCCCGTTTCATCGGTGACGTCGTGCAGATGCAGCGTCACGCCGGTAATAACGTCATCAATCGTATTGGAGCTTCGCGTAATCCATTCATCCGCCGCGGGAGGCCAGCCGTCAACCTTTATCTGGCTGTCCTGCGCCTGCTGCGTCTCCGTAAAATCAGCTTCGGTGAATCCCGCCAGTGAACCGGTTGTCGCACCGCCTTCGGTTACTTCCCATTCCGCCGTTTCATCGGGCAATTCCAGCGTCGCGCCACCGTCGGACGAAAAGCCAAGACTGATTGATATGTCACTTGCGCCCGATGTATCATCGGTCAGAATTATTTTTCCGTTTTCGAATCTGGCCGTGGCGACTCCTTCGAACGCGTCGTTTATTTCGCCTATCAAATGCTCTATGCGAGTGTTCGAATTGACGCTGAGTTCCACATTGGCGATTGCCGCCCCGCTTTTATCCGTGCCGCTGATGGTTATTGTATTGGTTGTGCCGAGCGTTCCGCTGAACTGGTCGAGCTGAGTAATCTTCGTGGCCAGCGTCGCGTTATCGCCGTCAACCGTAAATTCCGAATTCATAGTCCACGATTCGGTGCTGCTGGAATTAACCGAGATTTCATAATCAGTGCCGGCGTCGTTGCCGCTCAGCACGAGATGATAATTATCATTATAATAAAGCAGACCGGCCGTAACTCCGGGATTTTCCCCGTCATTGTTTATCAGCCCGACCAAATCCGACAGCGTCGTTTCAGCAGTCGTGTTGATAATTACTTCCTTGTGATTGTACGAATAAATAAACGTCCCTTCGCCGACGTAATCCTCCGCGTATTCCAGCCCGGCCGTATGCACCCACCGCTCGGCCGTGGCAAGCTGATTGACAATAATCGTATGATTTCCCTCGTACGCGTTGTATGTCGCCTCGGCGGTAATTATATCGCTGTCACTGCTCGAAACATTGAACGAACGCAGCTTGCTGTCATCGGACAAAGACTTAACCGATGTCCGCAGCGTGCCAAGCTTGCTTCCAATCTCGCTTAGCGCATCTTTCTTCAGCTCGTATGTTTCCTTACGGCTTTCATACATTTGCTGAGTCCGCCGTTCAGCCGCCATAAGCTGCGCAATCAGCGCCTCGGTATCTATTCCAGTCGAAAGTCCGCCAAGCTGTATCGTTGACATTTTCTATCTCCCGGCAAATCAGCCGTTTCCATTCGATATACTGCTGTGTATTTCGCCTTTAACGCGAACAGCCTTAATTAACCAAAGTGACATCTGCCATTTCACCGGCTCACGCCAATAACCCTTATAAGTTACCGGACTTCTTTTCAGAGCTTGGATTTTATGTCACTTATCACGTCCTGGAGTGTCTGCTCCAGTGACATCTTCGGTTTATATCCGATTACCTTATTTATCTTTTCCAGGCTCGGCACACGCCGCATCATATCATCGAACTCTTTGCCGTACGCTTCTTCGTAAGATATGTACCGCTTTTCACTTTTGCTGCCGGTAAGAGCGATGATTTTATCCGCCAGTTCCTCGATGCTCATCTCTTCATCCGAACCGATATTGTAAATCCCTCCCGCCGCCTGCTCACACTGCATCAGCGAAATAAAACCGCCGACTACGTCGCTGACGTGCACAAAGCACCGGCACTGTTTTCCCGTTCCGTAAATCTGTACCGGCTCATTCTTAAGCGCGCTCTTTACGAACCTCGGAACGACCATCCCGTATTGCCCTATCTGCCTCGGCCCGACCGTATTGAAAATCCGCACGATTACCACCGGCAGATTGAACTGGTCGTGATACGCAAACGCGAGAAATTCATCAATCGCCTTGCTGCACGCGTATGACCATCTCGCAAATCGCGTACTGCCGAGCACCGTATCGTCATCTTCCATAAACGGCACCGCCTCGCTCTTGCCGTAAACTTCGCTCGTCGATGCTATCAGAACTTTTTTGCCGTACCTGTTCGCGGATTCCAGAACTACTTCACAGCCGTGGATATTCGTCTCGATAGTCCGCACCGGTTCATCGACAATTAACTGCACCCCAACCGCCGCTGCCAAATGATAAACAACATCACAATCCTTTATAAGCGGGTCAATCATTTCCTTATTGCGAACATTTCCCCGCACAAACTTAAATGATTTATTATCCTTAACCTTTTGAAGATTATTCAGATTACCAGTGCTAAGGTCGTCTATGGCCGTCACGCTTCGGCCGCTTTGCAGCAGCTTTTCCACTAAATGCGAACCGATAAAGCCTGCCCCGCCCGTAACCAAAGCTCTCATTTGTCGCCCCCGGTTTTAATTATATCGCTGACTATCATTATTAAACTTTCGCTAATAGGTTTTCTTCGACTCGTTTGCATCTGTTCATTAGTTTTTTCGCTTCCTCATACACCGGCTCATTGCCGAAACAGCTTCTAAGCTCGTCCGACGCAATCTGCAAAGCCGTGCCGGCATAATCAGGCAGATTCGAATCGAGATGAAACTTTCCAATCGACATAAATGTCGAAGCCACAAGGCACTTGAAATGCCAATCCTGAATTTCCTGTGGAATTCGCTCCCAGTTTATATCGGGAAACAACTCCTCGCGTGAAAATTCGTACGCGTAACTGCGAACAATTCCGAAATGCTGTCTGGCCTTTTCAATATTATACCGCCGCGATATGCTTTCATTCGTCAGTCGTCTGAAATACAATGGCTCATTAAGGTGCTGCGCTTTGAGATTCGCTTTTACGAACCGCTTCATAATATCGTAATCTTCACCGATACGCAGGCTTTCATCGAAAAATCCGATTTGCTCGAATACTCGTTTGCGAATGCACGTCCTAAACGGCACAACCGGAAAACCCGCACGGAATAAATCACGAATCAGCATCCTGCGGTCGGTATATTCAGGCCGGGTAATTACGCGTATCGCCTTACCGTCCTCATCAATTAGCTGGTCGTCACAATAAACCAGGTCCGCCTGCGGATGCTCGGCAAAAATTTTGAGATGTTTACCCACAAAATCAACCGCGATATAATCATCCGCATCGACTTTTATCAGGTAATCTCCGAGAGCTTTTTTAATCCCTTCGTTATGCGTAGCTGCCAGGCCCTTGTTTTCCTGTTTGAAATACCTGATGCGGTTATCGTTAAAGCTGCGAATTATTTCTTCACTTGAGTCCGTCGAGCCGTCGTTGATTATCAGCATATCGATATTTTTATAATTTTGTATAAGCACCGATTCTATCGCAACCCGCAAATATTTCCCGCCGTTGTACACCGGCATAATTATCGTAACAAGCGGCTTATCACCCTTTTGCCACACTGCTTTTTTCTCGGTGTCTGTTATGCGAAGGTCAAAAACCCTGTCGTACTGTCTGCACCAGCTTAGAATATCGGTATCAGGCTCTCGATTGATAAAATCATCCATAAATTTCACGGCTGCCGGGCTTTTATGATTTTCAATCTCGCAGTTAAGATAACGCAAAGCCTGTTCTTTTTTATCAAGACTGTAAAATGCCATCGCCCGCATCAAATCGAAATGCTTGAATTTCCCGGCTATACCGGGGTGAATTTTCTCACAGCTATTGAGCGTACAAGCGCAGCTGACAAATTTTTTCGTATTCAGAAGATATAATGACCAGTTTGCCATTTGAAAAAGAAATTTGTCTTCGACAGGCTGAGCCTCCCATTTATCGAACATACTCTCATACTTTGGAATAAAATCGGATGCGGCGCATTTACCTAATTCGCAGGCGATATCAATGCCGGACTTATTTTCAATTTTTTGCCGAACTTCGTTTAATTTCGATTCGCAGTATTTATGATAATAGGCCCTCCTGCCGCGATTATCGAAAGTAGGTAAAGTCTGAGTCTGTGAATCTGCATGCCTTCTGAGAAGCGTCAGGCATTGAGGTATATTTTTAAATCTTACGCTGTCACAATATTTCGAATACTCAGCCGCTTTGGCAAAGAAAAACGCGTCACTGCTGTAGGGGTTTTCATCATACCTGCCGAGCGTTAGTAATAATTCTTTGCGAATTATAGCCGAGCCGTGGCTCATCCCGTGTGCCCACGTCGCGAATTTGCCGGATATTTCGCTGTGTTCCAGCGGAAGCTCAATCTCATCGGTGTATTCGAGTCCTGTGAACTCATCGAGAAAAACCCGGTAGTACGAACCGACTATTGCAAGTTTCGGCTCTCGGGAAATTTCATTGTATAAAACTTCGAGCTTACGCTCGTCCATAATGTCATCGGCATCGTGTATTACAATATAATCCGCTCGTGCCGGGTCTATACCAAAATTACGTCTTGCATAAGCGCCTTTGTTGTCATCAAAATAATATGCGCGAAATCTTCCGTCCTGTCGGGCATATTGTTCGATTATTTTCCGCGTGCCGTCACTGCTGCAATCATCAATAATAATCGCTTCCCACTGCTGCAAAGTCTGTCTTTTTATCGAATCGAGACATTCCGGCAGGTATCGTTCGCAATTTCTGCAGGAAACAATTACCGAAACAATCGGCTCTGTTTGATTGGGAATATTTGACCCGCCCTGATTTTCTAACCTGCCTTTTCTTTGGAATTCAAGCAGCGATAACAATTTTCTTTTAGCCGTTTCGATTCCGAATTTCGAGCTTACAATCTCTCTGCCGTTACGACTGAATTGCTGCCACAGCGATTTATCCTCCAGAAGCCTCAGGCATTTTTGCGCGAACTCCTCCGCGCCGTCCGCTATATAGCAGTCCCTGCCGTCGATAAAATCAAATCCTTCGGAACCGATAGTAGTAGAAACGATTGCCGTTCCCGCCGCAGCTGCCGTTCCGAGCTTGCCTTTCAATCCCGCACCAAATCTGACCGGGCATACGAATACTTTATATTGCGCAATCGCGGCATCGGCGTCCTCGACATAACCGATTACCTTGACATTCGGCACACGCTCTATTGCCTGTCGATACTGGTCGTTG
Source organism: Phycisphaerae bacterium (assembly GCA_041657685.1). Lineage (GTDB taxonomy): Bacteria > Planctomycetota > Phycisphaerae > Sedimentisphaerales > Anaerobacaceae > JBBABK01. Next base: position 11,301 of record JBBABK010000015.1, read on the forward strand.
CCGTAACCAAGTATATGAAATTCCACGTCAGGTTTTTTGGCTGCAATCAGCGGAAATACTTCCCTGATAAACCACACAGCCGCGTCTCGATTATGCTCCGTGCGAAATCCGCCTATAAAACAGATGTTTCGCCTTTGTTCGAAAATCGGCACATCCGTCGGCACGCTGTGAATATTCGAAAGCACTTCGACGTTCAAATCCTGGCCGACAGTTTTTTGAATATCGATTTTTTCACGCTCGCTTACAGTCAAAACAATATCCGCAAGATGATAAAGTTTTCTCTCCGCGTTCAAAAATTCGTTGGCAACAGCCAAATCTTCCCGCCTGCCGGTCGAATCGAATTTTCGTTTGTACTTTTTATAATGGAAATCCATCGTATCGACGTAGACCGTGACATCAGGCAGCCTGAGCTTAATCCGCTTAATCAACTCGGCCGAAAATGAGGCATAACCCGCGTCCCAGATATTTGTAATCCATACGCCGCTGATATCCCTTTTATCGTACCTGCTGAAATAACCGGCCATATCCTCCTGCGTCCGCCCCAGCCGGACAAAATTCACCTCGCCTCGCAATGCTTCTATATATTTGCGGTCGTTCTCGTACTCGTTAAAATAAATAAAGTCCAGTTCATAACCCGCACCAGCCAGGATTTTCAGTATATGATAAATCCTGACATTGGAGCTTCCCACGTCATAGCCGGGTGTGTTCGTGCTTATAAAGACAATACGTTTGGCTTTGTCCTTTTCGGTTTGATTCTGAACGACTTGCCGCGCTCCGCCCGCCTTAGCGAGCTGCTCGACATACCCTTTGAGCCAGTAGCCCTTGAAGCACTCACCGTACATTGTGCACAAACCCTGCGACAGCCTGTGCCATTGTTCGCTGCCCGGCTGAACATTCTGATAAAAAACAGGCTCGAACTGCTCAATCTTCGCCGCGTTTTGTTCGAGCGAAGCTTCGTACTTGCTTCGATACAAAGTCTCGACATCGAAAAGCTGGTATCTCGGTATGATTATCTCAGGATGCTTACAGGCAACGTAATACAGCGACTTCCCCTGTAAGTAACTCCGCTGACAAAAACTTTTGAAATCGACCGGACGCAGCAGATAGCTGCGGGCATTAGCGTTGTAAAGAATTTTAATATTCTTATCGAGCAGCCTGCAAACCAGCTCGGTGTCTTCATAGCCGAACCGTAGATTCTCGTCGAACGGCCCGTCAACCCTTTTCAAAAGCGACAGCTTGGCCGATACCAAACCGCCCCACCATTTCCACGCGTCATAAAACTGCCCGTGCCGTAATTTCGCATATCCGAAGTATTGCCCGCCTGCACCGGTCACATAATCCATCAGCAAAGTTTTTTTCAAACTGCCGTGCCAGTCCAGATGGCCGAGAACCGCTGTGTTTTCATCAGGATTTTCATTGTGACTGCGAATATGCTCCGCTATTAACTCCGGCCCCGGCACATCATCGTCGTCGCTGAACAGGACTATTTTTCCTTTAGCGGCTGCAATCCCCCTGTTGCGTGCCGCCGCCAGGCCCTTGTTTTCCTGGCGAATATACACAGCATTTATCGAAGATTCAAATTCCTCGACTGTCTCTCTCAACGGCGGTTCCGAACCGTCATCAACTACAATAACCTCGAATTGTTCTTTCGCTGTGGTCTGTTGGGCAAACCCTGCAAGCACCTCCCGTAGCAGCTCCGCTCTATTATAAGCAGTAATAACAACTGAAAGTCCCGGCTCTTTTCCTGTATCACATTGAGTCTCATTACTTCCGCAAAGAATACTCTCAAACATCATCCGATAGTTCTGAACCTGCAATTTCCAGTCCCACTGCTTAATTGATTCGAGAATATTTTTGCCAAGCCGCTGTCGAAGCTGCGGGGCATCACGCAGCAGTTTGAGTTTTTCCGCTATTATCTTTACATCCCGCTTTATGAAAAATCCGTTTTCGCCGTCTCGAATCAGCTCCGGCATATTACCGACGCGAGTCGTCACAATCGGAACGCCGCACGCCGCCGCTTCGAGGCAGGTATTGGGCGTTCCCTCGGCTATGCTCGCGCAAATATATACATCGAGCGAGCGGTAAAATTCGAGCATCTCATTTTGATTTCGCCATTTGTCCTCGCGCGCCGCAGTAACAAGCTCAACGCCTTCAAGCGAATTAATCGCCGGCACGATAAAATCGTGATATCCACGAGTCCCCTTATGATTATCAATACTTCCCGCCCAGCCGACCCGCAGCTTTTTATTCGCCTGCCTGTTCGCAGTGGGATTGAAAAATTCCGTATCGACGCCGTTAGGCGTATAATAGACGGGCACTTCGAAATAATGCGAAAATTCCTTGTGCAGCAGCCTACTGTTTACGAATATTCCGCACGCCCATTCCCGCATAAACTTTATAATGGTATCGCGCCCGCGAACCATTTCCTGATGCGAGCAGATGCCGAGCAGCAGCTTATGCCTGTTCCGCTCGAACACGTCCATCAGCCCCCGCATATTCGGATGATTGAATTGCTTCCAGTAATAAACGACGACCAAATCTGCCCGGCTAATATCATCAGCTGAGACGTTATCTTTGTAGCGCTTCTGTAAATCGAACCCGTCACCCAGGCATCGAATTATATTATCCGTCTTGAAATCGTGCGCCCAGCCGGGTGAATCCACAATAAACAGGATTCTTTTTTTACCTGTGTCTCGTTTTTCTGTTTCCTGCCGGCCGGTATAGTCCGCCGGTATATCCGAAATAGTAAAATGCCTCTTGCCCGAAGCTGTTTTGGGAATGTCTTTCACACATTTCAATTCCACTCGCACCGACTCGCCAAGATGCGAACGCATTTTGCCGATAATGTTATCTATGAGCTTTGCGTCAAACCCGTCCCCCGGCTGAACCTGCATGTCAATCTCGTCGATTTTCTTTTGATGAATCTGAAATGCCTTAACACCCGGCACATTATAAAAAAGATGAGTAAAATATTCGCCGTGGATTCTTCTGCCGTCAGGCGTATGAATCGTGCTTGTAACACGACCCTTAATTTCCTTGAGCAACTCAAATCCCCTGCCGCACGAACAAATCTCCGGCAACATCACGCCGACGTCACCGATTTCATACCTTATAAACGGCATACCGTAATTAGTAAGGTCGGTAATGACAATACTGCCCTCTTCTCCCTCCTCTGCCGGCCTGCCGTTTTTGATTATCTCGACCAGCCGCAAGTCGGAGAAAATATGCATCCCGTTATGCTTCTCGCATTCGCACGCAAGAGCAGGAATCTCACGCGAGCCGTACATCTCGAAAACCGGACACCCGAACACGTCCTCGACAACCTGCCTCTGCCACGGCCATAACTTTTCCGCGGCAGCTTCTATCGCCGCAGGCCGAGGCGCCTCCAAACCCTTATCCTTTATATAAGCCGCCACCATATATAATGAAGACGCGTACGCCCTGACGGCGTCGGGTTTCCATTTCACAAGTTCGGCGACAAATTTTTCAATCTGTTCCGGCGAACAGTTAAAAGTGTTCAGCCACCTCTGATTTTCAGGGAAACAATCCGGCATGTCTCTGTCCGCGCCCCATATCAGCGCGAGTTTGCTTTTCGGCCCGTAACCCATCCATTTTCTAAAACGCTGACACGCCGCGTCTATCCAAACCTTTGCGTTCAGGTCCCTGTAAAATATCAAAGGCTCGCCGGTCGAGCCGCCGGTCGCGTCACGGAACAACTGCTCAGGCGGACAATTAACCGCTTTCATACTTTCAATATTCTGCTGAATGTCGGATTTTTTCAGGATTGGCAATTTTTGAAAATCACCTATGCTGCGAATATCACCCGGCCTGATTCCCAGTTCCTCGAACCGCCTGTGATAAAACGGAACATTGTTATAGCAATGTTCAAGAAGCGATTTCAAATCCCGCCACTGCGCTTGCTCAATTTTCTCCCGGCTGAGCCATTGCTTCTGTTCCACCGCATCATATAGTGACGATGGTTTAGCCGTCTTTTTAATTACCTTGGATTTGTTGCGCGCGACAACCATTATCATCGGGCTGTAAAGCTGAGAGTTCGGAATATTCTCACCGGCAGCCGAGTTAACTGTGCGCAGGTATTCGACCAGCCACTTCATTTCGGGCCTTATATAGTCGGCGTTCGGGTCAAGCCATATTCTGTTACCCAAAATAAAATCGGAAAAGCAAATCTCCATATCATATTTGCTCAGCACACGTTTGATTTCATCGAGATTCATAACTTTCTGGTTATGACTCGAAAGAATCTGCTCGAGTTTTTCCTCCGTATAAACCAGTTCCCTCAGCCTGCCCTGAAAATTGCCAAGATACGGACACGAGATAACCAGATAACCGCCGGGCTTGAGAAGCTCGACGTGGCGGTCAATGACCTGCTCGTAATTTTCGAAGTGCTCCACAAAGCCAAACGAGGTGACAACGTCGAACTTCATATCGACAGGTTCGAAGAAATCCTGATTCAGGATTTTGAATTTTTCGACGCCGTTAAAACGCAGCAGTTTTTCGATGTGGTCGCAATGCTCGCTGTATTCTATCGCCACGGGATAATATTTAAACCTCTTGGCGAGATAACAAAGATGACTGCCCGGATACGCGCCTATTTCCACACACGAAAAGTTCTCGTTTACAGGCAGATATTTTTCCAGCACACCGGCAAAATCACTACCGTTTACAATCCAGGGCTTAAATTCCTTGTCTCGGCCTTTGTCCCAGTATTTTATACTGGTTAATTTCGAGTCTTTCGTCTCACTCTGCAAAGGCATCGCGGCTTGCCTTTTAGACGACTTATGTATCTTCGATTTATTTTTTATCGCCGATGATATATGTGCGGTAAGAAGGTTCATTCTGACTGAAAGCAAATGCCTTTGACCAATCAGCTCCCTGCCCGCCTGACGAATATGCATATAATTCTGCGGCCGTTTTAGGTATTCTCTTGCAAGCTGCTCGAAATTCGTCCGGTCGAATGTTATGCAGTTCTTTTCGTGCTCGAACCCCAGCAGCGCAAGGTCGTCGGTCTGCTGTGCAAACAGCAAACTGCCTGCCGCCGCAATTTCGAAATACTTCGGCACAGTTAATTTATACTTTGGCGAATCCGAACCCGCTGCTATTGCCGCGTCCTGTTTTCGCAGCCA